>WRBG01000020.1 GCA_009784635.1 Bacteroidales bacterium
ACAGACATTAGGTAAATCTTGCTCTTTTGGCTTCGCAAGTGTCTTGCCCCGTTTTTACAATGGCTCCGGCTCCACTGATGTCCAAAATTTTTCAACATACACATACAAAATCAGCGCGGACAAACTCTTTTCTACCCGCTTTTTGAGGTTCTAGACTACCTAACCAATCAGACAGACGAACAAAGCCCGCACCGAAATGCGAGCGTCCATACTTTGATTCCTAATTGGTTTGAAATTGTCTAGATTCCAAAAAGTAAGAATACAAGCTAAACGCTTCTTCCAATATTTTTCAATATCTCTTTAAAATGTGCGTATAAACACATTGTTTTATATCATAGGCAACAAAGTTTACGAGGTACGCGACAAAGGTAGGAAAATAATTTGTTGCCTCCAAAAATATTTTTACGGCACTTTTGTGCACACAGCGCGGGATTATGCAACTGCTACCCATAACACATCATAATCCGGTGCCGCCATGAGCTACCAAAAAGGGTCGACAAAAAAAAACTTGGAATAATCCAAAATTTCACCTACCTTTGCGGATTATGATTAACGAGACTCAAAACCAATATTCTGCCGACAGTATTCAAGTTCTGGAGGGATTGGAAGCCGTAAGAAAGCGTCCGTCGATGTATATTGGAGACATAGGCCCCAGAGGCTTACACCATTTGGTATACGAAGTGGTAGACAATTCGATTGACGAGGCTTTGGCCGGTTATTGCACCGACATTACGGTAAGCATTAACGCCGACAACTCCGTAACCGTAACCGACAATGGCCGGGGGATTCCGGTGGATACCCATGAAAAAGAGGGCAAATCGGCCCTTGAAGTGGTGCTGACCATGTTGCATGCAGGGGGGAAGTTCAATAAAGACAGCTACAAGGTTTCCGGAGGGCTGCACGGCGTAGGGGTATCCTGCGTAAATGCCCTGTCTATTAAATTAGTGGCCGAAGTCCGCCGAGACGGAAAAATCTACAGGCAGGAGTACAGCCGAGGCGTCCCTCAAACCGAGGTGCTGGAAGTGGGAACCGCCAACGATACGGGTACTTTCATTAACTTTTTCCCCGATCCGGAAATTTTTGTGCAAACCACCCAATTTAGCTACGATATTTTGGCCGCCCGCCTCCGCGAATTGGCCTTTCTAAATAAAGGTGTCCGCTTGAGCATTACCGACAATCGAGAACCCGAATCCTCGGAAACCGGAGAAAATGGGGGCTTGAGCTACCACAGCGAGACCTTCCATTCGGAACAGGGTCTGCTCGAATTTGTTTCTTATTTGGACGGCACCCGCGTAAAACTGACCGAAAAGCCCATTTATTTGGAGACCAGCAAGGGTGGTTTTCCGATTGAGATTGCCATGCAGTACAACACCGGTTTTAGCGAGAACCTGCATTCTTATGTTAATAATATTAATACCATAGAGGGAGGAACCCACCTCAGCGGATTCCGGAGAGGGCTCACCACCACCCTCAAAAATTACGCCGAAAAGAACGGTTTCTTGGCCAAACTCAAATTTGACATTGACCCTTCGGATTTTAGAGAGGGCCTTACGGCCATTATCTCGATAAAAGTCGCTGAACCTCAGTTTGAAGGCCAGACAAAAACCAAATTGGGAAACAGCGAGGTGGTAGGCGCCGTCTCCCAAGCCGTCTCCGGCGCCCTCGAAAATTACCTTGAAGAAAATCCCAAAGACGCCAAGTCTATTGTAGATAAGGTTATTTTAGCCGCCACCGCCCGCCATGCCGCCCGCAAAGCCAGAGAAATGGTCCAACGCAAAACCGTGATGTCCGGTTCCGGACTGCCCGGCAAACTATCGGATTGCTCCGACCGCGACCCCGCCAAATGCGAATTATTTTTGGTCGAGGGGGATTCGGCGGGAGGAACCGCTAAATCGGGCCGCGACCGTATGTTTCAAGCCATTTTGCCCCTCCGCGGTAAAATCTTGAATGTAGAAAAGGCCATGGAACACAAGGTGTTTGAAAACGAGGAAATCCGTAATATCTATACTGCTTTGGGCGTTACCATTGGAACCGAAGAAGACAGCAAAGCCCTTAATCTCCAAAAATTGCGCTACCATAAAGTGGTCATCATGACAGACGCAGACGTGGACGGAAGCCATATTGCCACCCTTATCCTCACGTTCTTTTTCAGACACATGCAGGATTTGATTAAAAACGGACACGTCTATATTGCCACCCCTCCGCTCTATTTAGTTAAAAGAGGTAGAGAAGAACGCTATTGCTGGACAGAAGAAGAGCGCAGGGCCGCCGTGGAACAAATCGGGAAAGGCAAAGAAAGCGGAGTCCACGTGCAACGCTACAAAGGTTTGGGAGAGATGAATGCCATCCAATTATGGGACACTACCATGAATCCCCAGTACCGCCTGCTCCGCCAAGTTACCATAGACAACGCGGCAGAGGCCGACCGTATATTTTCTATGTTAATGGGCGACGAAGTACCTCCACGTCGCGAATTCATTGAACAACATGCTAAATACGCCAATATTGACGCTTAAAACAGGGGGGATATTGCTGCTGTGGCTCCTCACCCAAACGCCAACTTCGGCCCTTCCCCGAGTCCGGAAGGACGACCCGCCCCCCACTGTCCAGAATCGCCTTGCTTCGCTGACCATAGTATTGCCCCCGGAGCCTTCTTCCTTTAATCCCTTGGATCATCCCCCCTTTTCTTGCAGACCGGTAGCCATCGTACCCATAGTGGATGACTGCCGCGCCCTTTACTTTGACGACCTGCTCGAAGAATACGATGTTTGGAACGAATCCTTAGTCAATCCCTACGGTATTCGTTTGGTAGACATGACAGACACTATAAAAATTGATATGAGGGGCTATGTTCCGCCCACCTTAAAATATGTAACCTCTGATTTTGGCTTTCGCAGGGGTCAATTCCATTACGGCATAGACCTTAAAGTACACAGAGGAGACAGCGTGTACTGTGCTTTTGACGGACAGGTGCGCATTACCTTAAATCAACGCAGGGGTTACGGCCAATATGTGGTGGTCCGCCACAACAACGGGCTGGAAACCTTGTACGCCCACCTCAGCAAAACATTGGTAAAGCCGGGGCAAATTGTCAAAGCGGGAGAAGTCTTGGGATTGGGCGGCAATACCGGCCGCTCTACCGGTTATCACCTTCATTTTGAGACCCGTTACTTAGGCAATGTCATCAATCCCAACGACCTTTACGATTTTGAACAAGGCGCCGTAAAAAACGAGGTATTTTTCCTCAGCGCCAAAAACTTTGAATACGTAAAAGAAGTGGAGAAAATCCGCTTTTGGACGGTACGCAAAGGCGACTCCCTAAGCAGGATTGCCGCCCGAACCGGCGTTTCGGTATCCAGACTATGCGCGCTGAACAACATCAAATCCACCAGCGTCCTCCGCATAGGACAAAGAATCCGTTATACTTGATATATTCTAAAAATCAACTTTATATAACAAATCGACTATATAGTAAGACCTTATACCATAAAACATTTTATCATGGACATTTTTGAAAGAATTCAACAAAGCGAAGGCGGCCCCTTAGGTCAGTACCGCAAAAGGGCGCATGGGTATTTTATGTTCCCTAAATTAGAAGGAGATATACAACCTTATATGACATTTCAAGGGAAAAAAGTGCTTGCCTGGACGTTTAACAATTATTTAGGATTAGCCAACCATCCGGAAGTGCGCGAGACCGATGCCCAAGCTGCCGCCAAGTGGGGGTTGGGTTATCCCATGGGCGCCCGCATGATGTCGGGACATACTTCTTTACACGAACAATTAGAAAGGGAATTAGCTGAGTTTGAAAAGAAGGAAGACGCCTATCTTTTTAACTTCGGTTATCAAGGAATGGTTTCCACCATTGACGCCTTGGTGAGCCGCCACGACATTATTGTCTACGATTCCGATGCCCACGCCTGCATTATGGACGGAGTGCGCCTGCACATGGGTCAGCGGATTGTATATCCGCACAACGATATTGAAAAATGCCGCAAAGCCTTAGAGCGGGCTACCCGACTCACGGCACAAACCGGAGGGGGTATCCTGCTGATTACGGAGGGCGTATACGGCATGACCGGAGATTTGGGTATTTTGGACCAAATCTGCGCCCTCAAAAAAGAGTATGATTTCCGCATCTTAATTGATGACGCCCACGGCTTTGGGGTGATGGGAAACGAGGGAAGAGGCGCTTCTGAACACTACAATGTGATGGACGAAGTCGACCTGTATTTTGGGGCTTTTGCCAAATCCATGGCCGGAGTCGGCGGTTTTATTGCCGGACCCAAAAGCATTATCAACCACCTGCGTTACAACCTCCGTTCTCAAATCTACGCCAAATCCCTTCCCATGGCCATGGTAGAAGGACTGCTTAAAAGGCTCGACATGGTTCGCACCATGCCCGAACTGCGGGAAAAACTTTGGGTAATAACCAAGGCTTTGCAGACCGGCCTGCGCGAACGCGGCTTTGACGTCGGCAAGGCGCAAGCCTGTGTTACCCCCGTGTTTTTACAGGGAGGAGTCGAAGAAGCCACCAGCATTTTGGTAGACATGAGAGATAACTACCAAGTTTTTTGTTCGGTAGTCGTCTATCCCGTAGTCCCCAAGGGAGTTATTATGTTCCGATTGATTCCTACGGCCATGCACAGCATGGAACAGGTTGATTATACCCTTGAGGTTTTTGGCAAGATACAGGAAAAACTGCAAAAAGGCCTGTACAAGGCCGATGCCATTCCGGACAAAGCCACGGACATATAGGAAGATTTCTTATGCAGCATAAAGTAGTTATCATTACCGGCGCATCCTCGGGCATAGGCTTGGCCCTTGCCCGGGCTTTTGCCGCCCAAGGCGCTTATCTGTGCTTGGCGGATATAACTGCCGACAAGCTGGCTGTGGTTGAACAGGAACTGACTCAACAGTATGCCGATATCAAACTGTTGTCTGTCCATACGGATGTAAGCAGGGAGGCCGATTGCAAGGCCATGGTAGAGGCTTGCGTCTCCCGTTTTGGCCGCATTGATGTGTTAATCAACAATGCGGGCATATCCATGCGGGCGCTCTTAAAAGACCTTGACTTGGCTGTAATCAGACAAGTGATGGATGTCAACTTTTGGGGAACCGTCTATTGCACTAAATACGCACTGCCTTGGCTCTTGGCCGCTAAAGGCTCTGTAACGGGCGTCTCCTCCGTTTCCGGATTCAAAGGCCTGCCTGCCCGTACCGGCTACTCCGCTTCCAAGTTTGCCATTAGGGGATTTTTGGAGACCCTGCGTATTGAACATCTTTACGATGGACTTCATGTGATGATTGTTGCTCCGGGATTTACCTCCTCCAACATTCGCAATACCGCCCTCACAGCCGACGGCTCTCCTCAAGGAGAAACTCCGAGGGACGAAGGCAAAATGATGTCTGCCGAAGCTGTGGCCAAGCACATCATTAAAGGAATACGCAAACGCAAAAACCAACTCGTTTTGGGTTTACAAGGTAAAGCATTGGTCGAGATTAACAAATTCTTTCCCGATTTTGTAGACCGGATAGAATTTGAGGTAATGAGTCGGGAGTCTGATTCCCCCTTTAAAAAGCCTTGATATTTTCTGCGATTTTTTGTACCAGCAGGGTTCTTGCCTCTATACTTGTCCAAGCAATATGGGGGGTAAGCAGCAGGCATCTTTGGTCAACGATACCGTAAAAGGGATGCCCCGGAGATATCGGTTCCCGACTGAACACATCCACGCCCGCTCCGGCAATCAGTCGTTCATTCAAGGCCTGCACCAAATCCGGCTCATGGATGATTCCTCCTCTGCCCATATTCAAAATCAAGGCCGAAGGTTTCATCATGCGCAGTTGCTCTATCGTAATCAGATTTCGTGTACGCTCATTTAAAGGCGCGTGAATGCTAACCACATCGGAAGTTTCCAACAAAGCGGTCAGACTCAGACTGGGGTAGTCGGTACAGTGATGACTGCCCGAGGTGGAATAATACCCGACCTCCATGCCAAAGGCCGATGCAATCCGGGCCACCTTTTGCCCTATATTACCCATGCCGATGATACCTAACTTCTTACCGTTTAAGCTGGAGAAACAGGGGCCTAAATGGGTGGCGGTGGGACTTTGGGCATAGGTTCCGCTGTACACATAATGGTTATAATACGACAGGTGGGTAATCAGATGCAACAAATGGGCAAAAGTAACTTGAGCTACGCTGTCGGTGGAATAACCGGCCACATTTTTTACCCCAATCCCTTTAGACTGCGCATATAAGCTGTCTACGTTATCGGTACCGGTAGCCGCCACGCAAATCAGTTTTAAATGCGGAGCCGCATCCATTTCCGGCTGAAAAATCCGGACTTTATTGGTAATGACAATGTGGGCATCGGCAATCCGCTCCACTACTTCTTCGGGCTTGGTGGAGGGATAGGACTTAAAGTTACCCAACTGCGCCACAGGCGCCAAAGACACGTCCGTCCCAAGGGAAGACGCATCCAAGAATACGATATTTGGTTGTTTCATCAAAATAGTGCCCAGGACAAGAGTCGAACTTGCATACCGTAACCGGCGCTACCCCCTCAAAGTAGTGTGTCTACCAATTCCACCACCTGGGCATTGAGGCCGCAAATATACGATTTTTTTATATCTTCGCAGCATAAAACAAAAATCTATGGCGTCAAAGACTAAAGATATTATTGAAATAGGCCAAGGCTGGGCTTGCGCTTTGCGAGGGTTAAAAAGCAATCCTTCAGTTCATTGCTACTATCAGAACCGATTAGTTGCAGAAGTTCCCCTTTCTACAATCATGGCATGCGTCCCTTTTAACCATAAAGCGGGAGAAAAGAATCAAACGCCATGGAACGGCCCTTTTTTCACAGACAGGGTTCCTGAGCCCAAAAGTCTGAAAAAAACGGCCATGTTGTTAAACAGCTTGATACGCAAATCAAGTCAACCAACGGATGCTTATATAGTTAAAGCAGAGCCGGAGGCTCCGTCCATGGTCATTGCGGTAGGGGGAGACAGCCGCCATGCTTACGAAGATTCCGAGCTTTGCAATATGGTGGCCACCACCCAAGCGTCTCAAAATTTAGCCTGTACCGGCGCCTCGCCCGTTGCTTTTTTCAAATTCCCATCATCTGACGATACCTGCCATCAGCCTGTCTTGGGCTTGGTGGGGCTGTTGGCCAAAGATGCCCCCTCTACCACCCTCTCTTTTAGCAACAAAGGAGACATGATATACCTGTTGGGACGCTCCGTAGAAGATATTGCCTCGTCCGAATATCTGTACAGCGTGCATAACATCCACCCCTCCCCTGCTCCTTGGATGAATCCGCAGGAACAAAGTCGCCTCCAAACCATTTTGGCCGAAGCCATTTTCAAAAATCTGATTTCCGGCATAAACAGCATCACCAAAGGCGGTATGTTCACGGCTCTGATAGAATCGTCCTTACAGCATCAATTAGGATTCGATATTACCACCGATGCAGAAATTAGGGAAGATGCCTTTCTCTTTGGGGAGGCCTTGGGCCGGTTTATTGTTTCTACTTCTGAGGAACACGATGCCGCTTTTGTAGACTTGATGACCCGGCATAAAATACCCGTTACCACCCTTGGGCATACTACTAAAGGAGAAATCCGGATAGACGATATTTCTTACGGATTTATTCAGGATTTTGCATAACCGCCGATGCCCCAGCCTGCTGCGACTCCGGACAACAAAAACCATCAGGCCATGGCGGCTATGTTCAACAGCATTGCTCCTACCTATGACTTGGTAAACAAAACCGCGTCCTTTGGTTTGGACGGCTATTGGCGCAACCGACTGATTGGGGAGTTGAAGAACAATCGGGCCAAAAAGGTACTTGATATAGCATGTGGCACAGGCGTATTGAGTTGGGCCATACACCGTAAGCTCCAACTATCCGTAACCGGATTAGATTTGTCTATCCAAATGATAGAGGAGGCCGAAAAGAAAAAGGGGCGCTATGGCCTGTCCCACGTCCCGGCCCCTGTTTTCGTAAAAGGCTGCGCCGAAAAATTGCCTTTTCCCAATCGTTCATTCGATGCCGTTGCCATAGCCTTCGGCATCCGCAATGTTCAAGACAGGGCGGCCGCGCTTACCGAGATGATTCGCGTACTTAGCCCGGGAGGACTCCTTCTGATTCTTGATTTTGCCAAGCCGGTGAATCCGGTCTGGCGCTTTTTTTTCCGCTGTTATTTTTTCTACTTCCTGCCGCTCTTGGGATATATGGCATCGGGAAATAAACATGCCTATCGCTATCTGCCCCGCTCGGTAGACCATTTTCCTCCCGCTGCGGATTTTTGTCGCGAATTGACGGCTGCCGGATTTTCCCATACAAGCTGCCGGAGCTATACGGGAGGGGTCGCCATGCTGTACAAAGGAACATCCTAAGAATACTTTTATTATATTTGTACTTCATTTAATGTTAACCTTATGTTTTGGCCCCACAGTTCATGGCCCTTATTGGCGCTCTACCTTTTCTACTTAGCCGTGGCCCTCACCGTATGCGCCCAAATGGTATACCACAAGCGCGACCCGGTAAAAACCATCTCTTGGACGGTGGTTTTATTGTTTTTGCCTTTTGCGGGTCTTATCATCTACCTCTACTTTGGTCAGAATTATCGCAAAAATAAGATATACAGTCGCAAAGGACATAGAGACGAGCGGATTAAAAAAGTAATCAGCGCCCAACAAATCGCCCAATTTGAAGCGTTAAAGGGCTTACTCCCAGAAGAAATCGCCAAACAGCAACGCCTTATCAAACTTAATCTGAACAATAATAAAAGTATACTGACCACCCATAACCAAATCACTTTATATACCAAAGGAAAAGAAGCGCTGGAAGCCATGCTCGAAAGCGTCCGGATGGCCCGGCACCATATACACCTGCAAACTTATATTATTGAAAACGATGCTGTAGGAACCCTATGGCAACAGACGCTTATCCAAAAAGCAAAACAGGGCGTGGAGGTACGCTTCATCTACGACGATGTGGGAAGCTGGCGCCTGCCCAATCATTTCATACAGAAACTTGAGGCGGCAGGAGTCGAGGTAAGGCCTTTTGCCTCTGTGCGCTATCCTTGGTTGACCTCAAAAATCAACTACCGGAACCACCGCAAAATCTTGGTGGTAGACGGTCATACCGGCTATATGGGCGGCGTAAATATTGCCGACCGCTATTACAGCGGAGGCGATTGGGTTTTGTGGCGGGACGCCCATATCAGAATCAAAGGAGAGGCCGTAGCTAACCTTCAGTCAAGCTTTTTCTTGGACTGGTATTTTATTCAAGGAAAAAACATATCAAGCCGACTGCTGTTCTACCCGAGTCCGGCTATAGAGCCTCCTGTCTGTTTCACCCAAATTATTACATCGGGGCCGGACAGCGACTACGCCAACATCATGCAGAGCTACTTTACCGCCATTACCCAAGCAAAAAAGCACATTTATATCATAACGCCCTATTTTACGCCAAACGAAACCATACTCAACGCCATTAAGATTGCGTCTCTGAGCGGAGTTGACGTGCGCATCATGATGCCCGAAAAGTCGGACGCCAGAGTTGTACACCTCAGTTCCCGTTCCTACTATACCGAACTGATGGAGGCCCAAGTAAAAATCCACCTCTTTCGCAAAGGATTTAGCCATTCCAAGGTGGTCAGCATTGACGGAGAGTTTTGCATCATCGGCTCGGCCAATTTAGACAACCGGAGCTTTGAACACAATTTTGAAATCAGTGCGCTGATATATAACGAAGCCCTTACCCTGCAAGTAGAATCTCAATTCCGGACAGACATAAAAAATTGCACCCTGCTGCAAATCAAGACTTGGGAAAAGCGTCCCAAAAGAGAAAAAATTGCAGAAGCCTTTGCCAGACTGTTTAGTCCGCTGTTGTAATGTAATGGGTTATCTGCCTACGTCCGGTTAGAACTGCTCAAGGATTTCTATCCGCTTTTGGATGGGCGGATGGGTGGCAAAAAGGCTCGAAAATCCCCCTTTCTTCAGAAGCGGATGTTCGATAAAGAGTTGGGCTATATCTTCGCGCGTTACCGAGGCAATTTTGGGGTTGCCCGCAATCTTACGGAGGGCCATAGCAAGTGCGCGGGGGTCTTTCGTCATCTCGGCAGCGCCGGCATCGGCCATAAACTCCCGCTTGCGCGAAATGGCAAAGCGCAAAAGCATCGAAAAGAAGTAGCCGACCGCAGCCAAAACGGCTACAATAACGAACATCAACGCGGCGCCCCCGTCGTTCTTCCCGCCCCGACTGCGCCTTGGCGCGTACCACAATGACCTCATGGCAAATTGGGCGATAAAGGTAAAGATGCCGACAAAAATAATGGACACGACCAAGAGCCGCACGTCCCGGTTGCGGATATGACACAATTCATGAGCAATGACTCCCTCTAATTCTGCATCGTTGAGCCTGTCTATGATTCCGCGCGTTAGGGTAACCGTGTAGCTTTTTTTATTGATTCCGCTGGCAAAGGCGTTGAGCGACTGTTCCTCAATCACGTTAACCTTGGGCATCGCCATACCATGGGCCATACAGAGGTTTTCCACAAGGTTGTAGACGCGCTTGTTTTCCCGTCTTTCGAGCGGTTTTGAATGGGTGGCGCTGGAAATCATCCACGAGTGCATCGAAAAGGCAACCAAAAACCAAATCAGCGTTGCGCCCGCAACTATGGGCGCATACGAGGCAAAGGCTTCGCCGGACGCCATGACATAGAAACCTTCGGGGCTATAACCGGACGTATTTGGAAAGAGAAAAGCGCAAAAAACCCACGTAAGTCCCAGCAACAACACGGGGAACATAATCAGCAGCAGGATTGACTTAAAATTATTAGAACTCTGCTGCCGGAGGATGCCAACGTACTTCATCTATGATATGGTCTACTAAAAACTTATTTTTGGGGTAGCCTCATGGGTGGCGCGCTCGGAGCCCAAGTCAAACATGGGCGCCTTGGAGAAGCCAAACATGCCGGCAATGATATTTGACGGGAAGGTCTGAACGGCGTTGTTGAACTCCTTGGTGGCGGAATTAAAGAAGCGACGCACAGAGGCGAGCTTGTTCTCGATATCGGACATCTCCTCTTGAAGTTGTAAGAAGTTCCGGTTCGCCTTTAGGTCGGGGTAGGCCTCAAGGGTTACTTTTAGGCCCGACAGCGCGCTCGAAAGCTGATTTTCCGCCGCGATTTTTCCGTCAATGGTGGTGGCGGCAACGGCTTGGTTGCGCAACTCGATTACGCGCGTCAGCGTCTCCTTCTCATGTTTGGCGTATCCTTTTACGGTTTCTACTATTTGAGGAATCAAGTCGTAGCGCTGCTTGAGTTGAACGTCAATGTCGGCAAAGGCGTTCTCCCGATGGTTACGCAGTTTTACAAGTTTGTTGTATACCGATACTAAGATGAGTACGATAACAACAAGTACGATAATGGTAATAAGCGTTGCACTCATGGTTTTATATTTTTGTGACCTCGGCAGGATTCAAACCTGCAACCTTCTGATCCGTAGTCAGATGCTCTATTCAGTTGAGCTACGAGGCCAACATACTAAAGGACTATGCGTTGGCAACCGGAGCGGCGGTAAATTTACGCTCTTTTATCCTTGCTTTTTTGCCGGTCAGTTTGCGGAGGTAGTAAATCCGGGCGCGCCGCACCTTGCCGTATTTGTTTATCTCAATCCCCTCTATAAAAGGAGAAAAGAAAGGGTAAACACGCTCCACGCCGATTCCGTTGGAAATTTTGCGCACGGTAAAAGTCTGGGTAGTCCCCTGTCCTTTACGTTGGATACACACTCCGCGGAATTTTTGGAGGCGCTCTTTATTCTCCTCTTTGATTTTGTAGGTCACGGTAATAGTGTCCCCTGCCTTAAAGGGAGGAAAACTCTTTTGCTCCTGAGCAAACGCCTGTTCTGCAACTTTAATTAAGTCCATCTATTTCAAGTTTTTATTAACATTACGGACACCTGTGTTCTCGTAAGCGGTTACATTCAATTCATTATTTTGGGACGGCAAAGATAGCTATTTTTTTCTCACCTCCAAACTTTTTACCACCTTCGCCCCGATTTGTACAGCGCCCCTCCTATACAATCGTATGTAGCTCCGGTTACGGACGAGAGGCAATTGGGCATATTGCGTACATAAAGCACCCCCAAAAAGCCAAAAATGAGCGCTTCTTTAAAATTAATGGTCAAGGAGTCGGGAATATGGTAGCTGCATTGGGGAGCCAAAGCAGACATGCGCTCCATAAGGTATTTGTTCAAAGCGCCTCCGCCGGTAGCCAAAACCTTGCCGCCTTTAATGTGGCGACTGATTTGCCAAGCCACATGCTCGCAAAAAGTGGATAGTTTATCGTTAATATCTAATCCGTAAGCGTCTATCAAGGGAATGACCGTCTCCTCTACCCACTCTCGGCCCAAGGATTTTGGTCCTGTTTGGGTATAAAAGTCCAAACCGTTTAAGGCTTCCAATAAGGCGGTACAAACCTTGCCGCTTTGGGCCATTTCGCCGTCATGGTCATATTCTTTGCCTATGGAGCGGGTGTAATGGTTTAGTACGTAGTTTACCGGAGAAATATCATAGGCCGACCGGACTCCGTTTTGCTCCGAGGAGATGTTGGAGAAACCGCCCAAATTGAGGCAATAGTCGTAGTTTCCAAAAAGATGACGGTCGCCTATGGGCACTAACGGCGCACCTTGACCGTAGAGCGCCACATCGGTAGTGCGAAAATCGCAAACGGTATCTACCCCGCTCTCCGCCGCAACGCCCGCTCCGCTCCCGATTTGAAAGGTAAAGCGATGTCGGGGCTGATGAAAAATAGAATGACCGTGAGAGGCAATAATATGGGGTCTTACTTGATGTTTTTCCATAAAACTGCGCACACAAGCGCCCAGATAGAGTCCGTAATCGGAGTGGAAACGGGCAAAAGAAAGAGCGTCCATCCGTTGCGCCGTTGCTAATTTTTCCTTAATATCAGCAGGATATGACATTGATTCGGCCTTTAAGATTTGATATTGCCATACGCCGTTATTCCACGAAAAACGGGTAAAACATA
The DNA here is from genome assembly GCA_009784635.1 of Bacteroidales bacterium. Taxonomy (GTDB): domain Bacteria; phylum Bacteroidota; class Bacteroidia; order Bacteroidales; family UBA932; genus WRBG01. The sequence goes on from WRBG01000020.1 coordinate 13,060, forward strand.
TATCCAAACCGTCTAAAGAGGTGCCGGACATCAAGCCTATGACATCCATGTCGCACCCCTGTTCCATTGCTTTATTTACCATGTGAATGAAGTTTTATAAATGTTTACGTTGTTGCAGTTGTCTGTCACCCTCAATTCCAATTCATGCCTTTTCCCGCTGCCAATCCGTCTCCTGTCGAAGGTGTAACTTAGGGCGCTGTTCTTGGCGTCGTACACAAACAGCGCCCATTGGCCGTTGATATATCCTTGGTAAGACTTGATGCCCGAAAGTTCGTCTCTGATGGTGAATCTAATCCTTGTGGTTCCGCGCAAATCGGCTCCGTCTTTAAAACCGGCGCTGATGACAGGCGGGACAGTATCAACAGCAACCGTATAGCGACCAAAGTTATAGGTTCTTGCCTCCAACATATCGCCGTTCCATTGCCCGCCGATTGACGTGTACCTGCCGCTTGACGATACCGACACCACCACAGCCTTTTCCCTCAAGGAATCCGGCAACCAAGTCCGCAAACGAAGGCGCATGGGCCTAAACAGGGGGTCTTCCGGATTACCCACGCTCCACAGAGGGGCATAAAACCTTGAAGCCAAGGCTTGGGGAGGCTTTGTCTGCGCTACATAAAAGTCTGTATTTTTGCACAATGCACCCATCGGAAGGTATATATCCAAAGAGTCGGATTCATAATAGTGGTCTAAGGCCCATATCAAAGGACGACCTTTGAGCGGTTGGGGAGCCACCTGTGCAGCCGCCCGCTTGGCTATTCTATACCTATAGGTAGATGTATTGCCATAATCGTCTGTCAATACGATTTTAAGCTGATGTTCCAGAGTGTCGGGCAACACAAAAAGACCTTTTGAGGAACTTTCCACTTTGTGTTGCAGGATATTCCCCGGCTCGACCCATGTTTTTAGGAGGCTCTGATTATGCCTCACCCGCAGGTCGTACTGCAAAAAAGCGTGTAAATAACGCCCCTGCCCCGCGGCTACGCCCTGTTTTTTGTAGGTATAAACTTTTTCCTCGTTGATGTAAACCTCGTATTTAGACAGAGATAGAAAGGAGTTGGAGCCTTCCTTGCGGTCATAGGCGCCCATAGCCACATAAAAAGTATCCGAGACGGGAATTAGGGCAGAAGACGCACGCAAATCTACCGCTCTGAGCAGTTTAGTTCTGGGAACTCCGGATTGCAGGGAATAGCCGTAAAACTGTAAACGGGTCAAAGTGGGAGGTATACGGTCTGTCACCGGAAAAAGTCCAAAAGCGGAGTAGTTCAAAGGACATTGGGTTTGGGTATTCCTTAATTCAAAGTGAAGATGAGGGCCGGACGATGCTCCGGAATTACCGGCTCTGCCTATAAAATCCCCCTGTTTTACCGGAAACAGTTCGGGGGCACAGGGAATATCTACGGCAAACGACTGTCGCTCGTATTGTTTTTCTGTCACATAGCTCTGAATGGCAGGGGCAAAATCCAACATATGGCCATACACGGAAGTGATTCCGTTGGGATGCTCTATGTACAGCGCATTTCCGTATCCCGAAGGCGATACCGATATTCTGACCACAAATCCGTCTGCAACGGCAAAAAGCCTCTCGCCCACCACCCCTCCTATCCTCATGTCGTATCCCGTATGAAAATGGTTGGAACGAAATTCTCCGTAATTACCCGACAAGGATATGGGTATGTTGAGCGGCGAACGAAAATAAGTCGGAAAATCTTGATATACATTAGAAGCCGACTGCGCCTGAGCGGATAAGGGATAAAACCATAATCCTAAGAACAAGATGTATTTTTGAGCTGCTCCCATGTTAGAAACCGTTTCCTATGAAAACATTTTTTTCATCCGCTCAAAAAAGTTCCGGTCTTCTTTGCTGGGCGTGGGTTTCAGATTGGGAGAACTGCGCAACTTCTCCAAGACTTCTTTCTCGGATTTATCCAATTTAACGGGAATCCATACCTGTATGTACACCAACAAGTCGCCGGTTCCGTACCCCTGCACATCGGGTAAACCTTTGGCGCGCAGCCTCAAAATGCGTCCGGACTGGGTACCCGGCTCAATCTTGATTTTTACCCTGCCGTCTACCGTAGGCACTTCTACTTCTGTGCCCAAAGAAGCGTCCGCAAAAGAAATAAACAGGGAATATATGAGGTCGTTTCCGTCCCGTTGCAGTTCGGGATGGGTTTCTTCTTCTATGACTACCAACAAATCGCCGGACATACCGCCCCTACGGGCTGCATTTCCTTTACCGGAAACAGTCAACTGCATCCCTTCGGCTACGCCTTTGGGGATGTTGAAGCAAATCTCCTCGCTCCCTCTGACCACCCCTTCTCCTTGACATTTGGGACAGGGCTTGGCAACCACCGTGCCTTCTCCTCCGCAGGCATGGCAGGGCGAGGCTGTTTGCATGTGTCCCAAAATGGTTTGGGTCACGCGGGTGGTCATTCCCGACCCATGGCAAACCGAACAGGTTTTAATGTCGGCGGCAGAAACAGCGCCCCTGCTCCCACATTCGGAACAGCCATGCTGCTTGTTAATCTTTACTTTTTTCTCCGTCCCCTTGGCAATCTCCTGCAAACTCAGTTTGACCCGTATGCGGATATCGGAACCTCGATTAACCCTCCGCCTTCCGTAACCTCCTCCAAAACCTCCCCGACCTCCAAAGCCCATATTGTCAAAAATATCTCCAAAACGACTGAAAATATCATCCATGGTAAAGCCGCCGGAAAATCCGCCTCCGGCCGCTCCGCCCAAACCAGAATGTCCAAACTGGTCGTAACGGGCTTTTTTGTCCGGATTGCTCAACACGTCATAGGCTTCCGCAGCTTCTTTAAATTTTTCTTCGGCCTCTTTATTTCCGGGATTTTTATCGGGATGGTACTGCATGGCTAATTTGCGGTAAGCCTTTTTCATGTCTTCGGCAGATGCATCCCTTGCTACTCCAAGTATCTCGTAATAATCTCTTTTAGTCATTGCGCTGTGTTCTATGGTTAAACCCCTACCACCACCTTGGCGTAGCGAATCACTTTACCGTTGAGGGTGTATCCCTGCCTAAGGACGTCAATAATTTTTCCTTTTTGTTCCGAATCCTCTGCGGGAAATTGGGTAACTGCCTCATGCACATCGGTATCTAAAGGCAGGCCAATAGCTTCTATGGGCTGTAATCCCCTCGACTCCAAATATTGATATAGTTTTCTGTAAATCAAATCCACGCCTTGACCCAACGCCTCAAGGTCGCCGGCGCCGGCAATGGTTTCTTTGGCCATGGCAAAATCGTCCAATACGGGCAATATCCCCTGTATCAAGTCTTCACCCGCTGTCTTAATCAGCTCGAGCCGCTCGCGGGAAGTCCTCTTGCGGTAGTTGTCAAATTCTGCCACCAAACGCAGATATTTGTCGTTCAAAGCCTCGTAGTTTTCCTTTAAACGGTCATATTCTTCTTGCACATCTATTTGGCTTACATTATTTTCCTCTTGCATTTCTTTTCGTTTTGGCTGTTTTTGGGCTTTCATGCTCTTTATTTTTTGACCTGCAAAGATAATCACAAAAGCGTTATCTTTGCGCGCAAAATCATCCTAATTGGAACATCTTACTCATTTTCTACACACAACGTCGATTTGGTCTCCGGAAATGCTTGCCATCCTCATCGGAACCGGATTCATTGTAGGCTTTATCAATACCATTGCCGGCCTTGCCTCCGCCCTCTCCTACGCCCTCTTTATGGGCATGGGTATGCCTCCGAGCGTGGCCAACGGAACCACCCGCCCCGGCATCCTGCTCCAGTTTCTGATTAACTCCCTGCTCTTTAAGAAAGCCGGAATACTGCCTGTCCGTACCGCCGTCAAGATAGGTATTCCCATTGCCATCGGCTCAATGGTCGGGGCGCAATTGGCCGCACAGGTTAGTCCTCAGATTTTTGAATGGCTGATGGCCTGCTCCCTCCCCATATTGGCCTCTCTGCTCTATATAGACACCCGTTCCATTACCCATAAGACTTTGGAAGACGATGTAGCGCTGAGTCTCCCCAAATTCATCCTCTTTATTTTGATTGGATGCTACGGAGGCTTTACCCATGCAGGCGTGGGTCTACTCATTATTTTTGCCTCGGTGTTTTTGCTGGGCGCCGATCTTTTGCGGGCCAACGCCATCAAGCAATTTGCCGTAGTTATTTATACGCCCATAGCCCTCACGGTTTTTATTTGGAACGATAAGATAAACTGGCCGGTAGCCTTGATTTACGCCGTGGGCAACATAGCCGGAGGCTGGTGGGGCAGTCGGGTATCCATCCAAAAAGGAGCCAAATTTATCCGATGGTGCGTTACCCTTTGCGTGGC
>WRBG01000021.1 GCA_009784635.1 Bacteroidales bacterium
AAAAGGAAAGAAAATTCATCCCAAACTTTTAGAATTGGCGAAAAAGGTGAAACCAGACGATAATCCTGTTCTTCTTGTTGCTCATTTAAAGGATTCTTTATACTCGCAACCGCAGCCCTAAACAAGGTAAACTCGCCGAAGGCAACTTCGTTTCCCACAAGTGGGAGCATAACGGCTCGACAATTGGCAGGTAAAAGGAAAATGCGTATATTTGCAACCAACGCACAGCCCCGTCTGCGCCAAGCCCCTCCGGTCGTTGTGTGCCGTTTGAGCAACGAATCGGAAAACACAAAATCAGTTCATTATGAAAAACTTGCTTATCTTCTTTTGTTTTCTTCTCCTGTCTTGTTCCCAAACCAAAGACGCCATCAAAGTACAATATACCCCGTCTTCCGGAGTGAAGCTATTATCTTCTTCCGTTTTCGATGACATTGAAATTATCCCGTTGCATGGAGAAATGATGCCTGTCTTAAAACCGTGGTGCAGCATGATTGTACAGAATGATACCTATTATATATCGTCGGATATAGTTCACTTGTTTGATATGAACGGAAAATATTTGAAAAGCATCGGAACCAATGGAAGAGGCCCGAGAGAATTCATGTATATTTCAAACACCACAATAGAGGAAAACGGTGATATCTCTGTTTACTCAAGTCCTGAAGGTCTTATGTTCCATTACTCTCCGCAGGGCAAATTTTTGGGAACAACCGATTACAAAAGTAAGGCAGTCGCCCTTGCCATAGCAAACGGATTTAAATATCATTTCTTCGGAAATGGAAGAAGTCCGGCTTTTCAATTATTTGTCGCAGACAACCAAGATAAGGTAATCGGCTCATATTGGCCATCTTCACCTGTGCAAAACCTCATCATTTCTCCGGTTTTTTCCGAATATAACGATACGCTCATCCTATGTCCTCCATATGGCGGCGAAGTCTATAAACTCTTTGACGGGAATGTAGAAGTATCGTATACGTTTGACTTTGGCGCATATAAATTCCCCGATGAATATTTCCAAGGCGCCAATAGAGGGCTTAATTATTTAATGAACAATAAAGTTGCTATCAAGAATATGTTTTTCGAAAATCAAAAATACGCCTTTCTGCAAGTTTTAATCAGCGATTCTGGCAATAATTCGGAGCGGATGCTCTATGGCATATTGGAAAAAGCAACTTCGACTTGGGAATGGCACTATATGAACGATGACGACTTCATGAGTCATTATAATTTGAAATTTATAGATGATTCATACGTCTATTTTATGGCTGAACCCGAACTGATGAAAGAGGCAGGATTGGCAGACCGTTTTCCTATCCTAAACACACTGAGCATTAACGATGGTATGGTTATTCTTAAATGCAAAAAATAATAAATGCGGTATTGCAAACAAACTCAAAATTAAATATTTATGAAATTCAGTAATGCACGACTATTAGTCAAAGACTACAAAAAATGTTTCACGTTCTACACAGAAAAACTTGGATTAGAGCCCCTTTGGGGAGATGTAGATGGTTGTTATGCCTCCTTTAAAGTAGCAGAAGGAATAGAGGGTTTCGCCATATTCGTTTCTGATTTTATGGCTCCTGCAGTTGGAAACGCCGACAAAACCCAGCCGTCCGGATACCGTGAGAAGTCAATGGTGTCCTTTGAAGTCGAAAATGTTGATGACACCTATCAAGTGTTTTTAACAAAGGGCATTGACTTTATTAATCAGCCCACGGATATGCCCGACTGGGGAATGCGTGTTGTCCACCTGCGAGACCCCGAAGAAAATCTGATTGAATTTTTTACGCCTTTGGCAGCAGACCCGACATCAGCAACCTAAGACTGTTTCATGGAAACGCTTCCGACTCGGTAAGCCTGCAACCGCAGCCTTGAAAGGGCAAGCTCGGTTCGCACAGGCGGAGGTGTAGCGTCTCGACAAGCGAACGGAGGCATAACGTCCCAACAGTTGGGTGGGTAAAAGGAAAATGCGTACATTTGCGGCCAACGCCGGTCCTTATGGCTGTAAATAGTTTGCAATGAAAAATATTTTCCTTACTACATGTATGTTTGCCTTATCTTGCGCCGCTTTTGGACAACAGATAAAGGACAGAAATGTTGAACTCGACGACTTTATCGCCTTAGTCAAAGCCTCTGGCTATGAGCTTTTCAGCTACGATATTACCGAAATGCTCCATGAACGGTACAACATTGTATTTGTGAGAAAAGAGTATGAAGCCGGAAGAGAAATCGCCACTTCAAACCTTAATACGGTGCCGAACAAGACGCTCTTGACTGATTTTCCGGAATCTTCTCGGCAAGAATTTATGGACGGTGGCGGCCGCATTATTGACCCTAAAACCCAAGCAATTGCCCATGCCGAAAAGATAAACTTTGGGCTATATCCCTCCGACAATGATTCCACCAAATTCATGCAGATTGCCGTTCCGGACCTCATGACAATGAGCAGGATTACCTTTAAATTGAGAGGACTTGCAAGAAAAGATTCGGACAAAGCGTTTTTTTCTTACAACACGCGCCCTTTCAAAATAAGCGAATTTAAGGAAGACGAATTTATCCCTCTCATTTTGCTTGGTTCGAGTTGGTACGATGAACGATACAACGTATTCCGGTTTTGTGGCGAGAAACAAATTGAACCCGATATGTCGAGTGAAATATTGAAAGATGTGCCGCACTATTACGTTATAGGCGTCAGATTTGTTAAAAAACAATAGCTAAAAAAAACAGATAACGATATCATGAAAATCCTGCTCATTGTTCCCGGTTCCGGAGATGCCTTTTACTGCGGCAATTGCTTCCGCGACCATTTATATGCACAGGCTTTGCGCCAAGCAGGTCATGAGGTACTCATCATGCCCCTTTATCTTCCCTTAACCGATACAGCGTTTTGCGGAGATACGCCCCTGTTTTTTCCGGCTGCCTCCTACTATGTTTCCCAAAAGTTTTTCGGAAAAGGAAACCTGCCCCGAATATTTGAAAAAATCCTCGATGCCCCCTCCGTATTGCGCATGGCTTCTTCTCTTTCCGGAACCACCTCGGCCAAAGGAATGGAACACATGACCCTTTCCATGATTCAAGGAGGCGACCGGTATTTTACCAAACAGGCCCATAAAATCATAGATTGGATGGAGCGCCACGAGCGTCCCGACATCATCCACCTCTCCAGTTCGATGCTAATCGGCATTGCCAAAGCGATTAAAAGTCGCATACATATCCCCATTGTATGTTCTTTGCAGGACGAGGAAATATGGATAGACAAGCTCGATGGTCAATACGCCGGCCAAGCATGGGAATCCATCAAGCAAAACCTAAACTATGTAGACCGGTTCATAGCGTCCAGCGAATTTTACAGGGCGGCGGCTTTGCATAAAATTCCGGAAATCGGACAGATAGAAGTAGTCTATCCGGGCGTGGACATCTCCCGATACGCCTCCGCTCATTATCCGGAAACGCCCACCATCGGCTTTTATTACCGGATGAGCCACGAAAACGGATTGGACATTTTGGCTCAGTCCTTTGTGCAACTGAAAAACGAAAACGCCGTTCCCCGCCTCAAACTCAAAATCGGAGGAGGGCATACCCGTGAAAACAACAGGTTCCTGCACCGCATCCGCAATTTGTTAAAGCCGTACGCCCGCGATGTGCTGTGGTCAACGCATTACACTTTGGAGGAACATAGCGATTTTTACAGGGATATTTCGCTGATTTGCGTACCATTACGATTTAACGAAGCCATAGGATTGTACCTTTGCGAAGCCTTTGCCGCCGGCCGGCCCGCCGTTGCGCCGGATACCGGTTCCTTTAGCGAAACCATAGAAAACGCCGGACTGCTCTATGCGCCCAACAACAGCGAGCAACTTGCCAAGGCCCTCAAACAAATGCTTACAGAGCCTGCAAGCTACGAGCAGTACGCGCAAAACGCCTTGGACTTATCCCGCCAAAGGTATAACCATGAGCTGTCTGCCCAAAAATTAGGAGACATTTACTCCCAATTCAAAATCTTGTGAAAGTCATAGACCTGCGGATTGTCCACAAATGACGCTGCCGCCGCATAATCGTTTTTGTCTATATAATGCAGAAGATTATCAAAAATCATCCGCACGCCGGGGCTTTGCACGTCCACTCCGCGGGGCAGAATCTTTCCCGATTGAGGGTCTTGCAAGTCCTTGAGGTAAAGCGGCCCGACCTCTCCAAGATGGTCTACGTATACCATACAGGCCGTTTTGCCTTCTTTGAACAACTTGTGTACGCCAATGCCCAAATGGGTGCAATACACCAAATCATAAGCCGTAGGCACGCCGCAACGCACCTCGTATCCAATCTCTACCGGTCTGGTTTTGAGTTTGATTTTTAAAGCATGCAGTTTATGTTCCAACATTTCGTTAAACAAGTGCGCCTTGGAAAGTTTTCCCAATTCGGGATGACCGTGGTCGTCATACGAAAAGGCTACGCCCGAATTCTTTAGGTCTTCGTCGCTAAGAAAATGAAACACGCCCTCCGACACGATTATAGCTCCATAGTTGATTCCAAGTATTTTACGCTTGATTATTGAGGAAACGGCCAAATTCACAATCTTTTCTACCGTAATGGGGGTTTTGTTAAACATTTCGGGGATGACAATCATGGGATAATGACAGGAAGAGCCTATGCCCAAAGTCAAGTGGCCCGCAGAGCGACCCATGGCCGATACAATAAACCAATTGCCGCTGGTACGCGCGTCCTCGATTACGGTAGTACCCAAGCGGGCCCCCTCAGCCTTAGCCGAATGATAGCCAAAAGTGGGGCAGCCGTAAGGCAAAGGAAGGTCGTTGTCAATCGTTTTGGGAACATGGATATTGGCAATCCGGTAATCCCTTTCCTCCAAAAATTTGGCAATCCGGTTGGCCGAAGAAGCGGTATCGTCTCCTCCTATGGTCACCAACAATTTGACGTTGTTCTCCCTAAAGAAACTTAGGTTAAAACGATGGGCAAAATCTTGGTCGCTGGGTTTAAAGCGACTCATCATCAGATAAGAGCCTCCGCGGTTAAAAATATGGTCGGCCAAGGGAAAATCAATTTCCGTAACACGGGGGGACTCAACAAAAAGTCCCTTGTATCCTTCGTGCAGGCCTAATACACGATATCCGTCTTTAATAAAAGTTTTGGCAATACTTCCTACAACAGTATTGATTCCGGGCGCAGGTCCTCCGCCGCATAAAATAGCAATCGATGGGTTCATATAAATGTAAATGTTTTAAACTTATGCTTCAAAGACGCAAAAATAGAGTTTTTTGAAGTTAAAACAAAAAATACCTAAATTTGTAGGTTAAATTTGCAGGATGACTTTTCAACAGGCACAATCGAGGGCGGCCCGGTTACGGGAGGAGATAGCAGGGCATAATCGGCGCTATTATGTAGATAATGCCCCTGTAATCAGCGATTTTGAATATGACATTCTGATGCAGGAAATCATGTACATCGAGCAGATGTTTCCCGACTTGCGCAGCGCGGATTCGCCCACCCAAAAGCCCGGCAGCGACTTGGACGCCAAAGAAAGGGGCTTTGCCCGCTACGCCCACAAATATCCCATGCTCTCTTTATCAAATACTTACAGCGAAGAAGAACTTATTGAATTTGACCAACGTATACGTAAAGGCACAGAGCTGCCTTTTGGCTATGTCTGCGAACTCAAATTGGACGGAACGGCCATCTGCCTCAGCTACGAACAGGGGCGATTGGCAAAGGCTTTGACCCGAGGGGACGGAAGCATAGGAGACGATGTGGTACAAAACATTCTTGCCATCAAAGAAATTCCCAAGCAGTTGCCGGCAGGGAACTATCCCCCGTCTTTTGAAGTCCGGGGCGAGGTCATCCTTCCTTTTGAAGCCTTTGACCGACTAAACCAAAGCCGCCAACAAAACGAAGAATCGCTGTTTGCCAATCCCCGCAACGCCGCTGCCGGCTCGCTCAAGTTGTTAGACAGCGCCGAAGTGGCCCAAAGAGGCCTCCAATGCTACTTCCACCACTTGCCCGAAGCGCAAGTAACTGCCACCCTCCATTCCGAATTACTCCGGATGGCTGCGTCTTGGGGGCTGCCCGTACTCCATTCCATAACCATAGACGGAAAACAGGAGACCACCATTCAAGTATGCCGGAACATGGAAGAAGCGCTCGCTTTTATTCGCCATTGGAACAAAAAACGTACTTCTCTGCCCTTTGCCATAGACGGAGTGGTTGTCAAAGTCAATGAATTGGCCCTGCAACTTGCTTTAGGCATGACCGCCAAATCCCCCCGTTGGGCCACGGCCTTTAAATACAAAGCCGAACAGGCAGAAACCCGACTATTGTCGGTGGATTATCAAGTGGGGCGCACCGGCTCGATTACACCGGTGGCCAATCTGTCTCCGGTATTGCTTTCGGGGACTGTAGTTAAACGCGCCTCCCTCCACAATGCAGACCAAATAGCCCTCCTTGATATCCGCCTCAGCGACACGGTTTTGGTAGAAAAAGGAGGGGAAATCATCCCCAAAATCACAGGCGTCCTCACTCAGTTCCGCCCTCTTGAGGCCCCACCTATTGCCTTTATCACCCACTGCCCCCAATGCGGCAGCCTGCTGGTCAAAGAAGAACAGGAAGCAAAATCCTTTTGTCCCAACATTTGGGAATGTCCCCCCCAAATCATGGGCCGTATCCTCCACTTCATGAGCCGCAAAGCCATGAATATTCTGGGCGGGGAGGCCTTGGTGGAACAACTGTTCAAACGTGGATGGGTCCATAAAGGCTCAGACCTCTACAAGCTGACCAAAGAACAGTTGCTCGGCTTGGACAATTTTGGAGAAAAGTCGGCGCAAAATTTATTGACAAGCATAGCAGACAGCCTGTCGGCGCCTTTTTCAAGGGTGCTTTTTGGACTGGGCATCCGCCATGTGGGCGAAGCCACCGCCAAATATTTAGCCTCCCGCTTTGGGGCGATTGAAGCGCTGGAACAGGCTTCGGAAAAGGAACTTACAGAAAGTCCGGAGGTGGGGGAAGTGCTGGCCCGCAGCATCAGAAACTTTTTTGCCCAACCGGTAAACCAAATCTTGATTCAAGAACTGACCGACTGCGGCATACAAATGCGGGAGGCCCCAAGAAACCGCATCTCGGACGCCCTGCTGAACAAGCAAATCGTGATTTCGGGTAATTTTTCCATCTCCCGCGAGGCCATCAAAGAACTCATCGAACAACACGGAGGCAAAACCACCGGCCAACCCTCGGCCCAAACCGATTACCTGCTTGCCGGAGCCAAGGCCGGACCCGCCAAACTCCAAAAAGCCGCCAAACTCCAACTCAAAATCATCAGCCAAGAAGAATTAAATAGCTTGATTAACAACGGACAATAACTATGAACATCACCAACCATCTGTATTATTTAGGCATCAACGACCGCAAGAAGCATTTATTCGAAAATAACTGGCCCCTCCCCTTTGGGGTATCCTATAATTCGTACCTCATTGCAGACGAACATACAGCCTTGATTGACACCCTCGAATACGGCGCTTACCCCAATTATTTGGGACGCATAGAAGAAATACTCAAGGGAAGAGATTTAGAATATCTGATTATTAACCACATGGAACCCGACCATGCGGGTATGACGGGCGAAATATGCAGACGTTATCCCAACATACGAATTATTGCCAATAACAAGGCTTTTAAAATGATAGAGAACTACTTTGGCTTTACCCATAACCTGATGGAAGCAAAAGATGGAGACCTGCTCGATTTAGGCCGCCACAAACTCCAATTTGTGATGACCCCTTGGCTGCACTGGCCCGAAACCATGATGACCTACGACACCGCCGACCACCTTCTTTTTTCCTGCGACGCCTTTGGTTCTTTTGGCTGTTTGGATGGTGGCATCTTTGACGATGAGCTTGACTTTGATTATTATTATCAAGACGAAATGTTGCGCTATTACGCCAATATTGTGGGCAAATACTCCGGCATGGTGCAAAAAGCCCTTGCCAAATTAGCCGGAGTCCCCCTCCGGTACATCTGCCCCTCCCACGGTCCCATTTGGCGGACGCAACCCACAAAAGCCTTGGGACTTTACGATAAGTGGAGCAAACATCAAGCTATGGAAGGGGTGGTAATTGCCTTTGCCTCCATGTACGGCCACACCGAACAAACCGCCGATTACATAGCCCGAAAGATAGCCGAACAGGGCATCAAACACATAAGGGTGTACGACGTATCCAAAACCCATGTTTCTTATATACTGAGGGATGTTTGGAAGTACAAAGGATTGGTACTTGGTTCCTGCGCCTACAACGGAGACATGCACCCCATGATGCGCCAACTTTGCCACGAACTTGAAATGGCGGCCCCCAAATGTAAGGTATACGGTCTATTCGGAGGCTACAGCTGGAACGGAGGAGGCTTGAAAAAACTCCAAACTTTTGCCTCTGCCATGGATTGGGAAGAAGCGGCCCTTTCGGCCGACATCTTGGGCGCCCCCGACGCGGAAAAATTAGCTCCATGTAACATACTGGCTCAAGCCATTGCAGCCAAAATAAAAGAATAAATCATGCAGACCCCGAGCATCAAAAACTACTACCGTAAGACCGACAAATTCCTAAGTCATGACATTTGGGATATAGACCATAAGGATTACAGAGGCAGTAAGGCCCGCGGACTGCGTTATTTAAAAATACTGCTCATTACCCTCAAGGGTATGTCAACCCACAAAGTGGGACTACAGGCCGCCGCCCTCACTCTTTTTAGCCTCATCGCCATTGTCCCCTTTATTGCCGTTGCCTACGCCATCACCCGCGGATTTGGCTTTGCCGGAGAATTGGAATCCATGATTTACACCCAATTCAGCGGGCAGGAAGAAATCATGCAATGGATACTCACATCGGCACACAACCTGTTGGACACCAGCAAAAGCGGGTTCTTCGGCATCCTTGGCTTTCTTACCTTTCTTTGGTCTATTGTTTGGCTCATGATTAGTGTGGAGCAAATGTTTAACAATATATGGCAGGTAAAAAACAACAGCCCGTTGATTCGTAAAATACTGGTATATTTTGGATTGATTATTCTTTTTCCCTTGATTCTCGGAAGCTCTTTTATGATTCCCCTAAGTTACAACCATTTTATACAACGTATTGGATGGAACGTGGCTTTCCTCAGTTCCCTCAAGCCTGTGGTGGGCTGGCTCATACACGTGGTGTTTACCGGATTCCTCTTTTTCACGGCCTTCACGCTCATCCCCAAGACCAAGGTCTACGGCCTGCCCGCACTCAAGGCCGCCCTTTTCACGGCTTTGGCTTTTGTGGTGATACAAATCCTGTACGTAGAAACCCAGCTCTTTCTGTCTAAGCTAAACGCCGTCTACGGTGTTTTTGCCGCCCTTCCCTTTTTTATGATGTGGTTAAATACCACATGGTTCATTGTTCTGTTGGGCGCAGAACTCTCTTTTACTTTTCAATACATTGACCACCGTTATGCAACAAAAAATCCTGTCTAAAAACGCAATAGACTTTATAGACGACCAAAAATTACACCGGCTGATTGGCGAGACACGGGAAGACCGGATACGCAGCCGAGATATTGTGCAAAAAAGTATGCAGAAAGAGGCGCTGTCCCTTGAGGAGACCGCAGCCCTGCTGGCCATTTCCTCGCCGGATGGATTGGAAGAACTTTTTGAATCGGCCAAAAGCCTTAAAAAGGCCATTTACGGAAACCGCATTGTACTCTTTGCCCCTTTATACATCGGAAATTATTGTGTGAACAATTGCAGTTACTGCGGATTCCGCAAGTCGCTGCGCAACACGGTACGGCGCACCCTCAGCGACCAAGAATTAACGGCAGAAGTGGCGCAATTGCAGCGCGAAGGACATAAACGCTTGATTTTGGTATATGGAGAACATCCGCAAGAATATACGCCCGAATTTATCGCCCATACGGTAAAAATCTGCTATGGAGTTAAAACAGAGCATGGAGGAGAAATCAGAAGACTAAATATCAACGCAGCTCCCCTTTCCATAGAGGGCTTCAAGACGGTTAAGGAGGCGGGAATCGGGACTTTTCAAGTTTTTCAAGAGACCTATCATAAAGAGAGTTACAATCAATACCATCCCATCAACACCGTAAAAGGCGATTATATGTGGCGACTAAACGCCATGAACCGCGCTTTTGAAGGGGGATGCGACGACGTGGGTTTGGGCGCCCTTTTTGGACTTTACGATTGGCGGTTTGAAGTGTTGGGATTGGTGGCACACTCCGCATACTTGCAGCAAACCTATGGGGTGGGACCTCATACGCTGAGTTTCCCCCGCATCAAAGCGGCGCATGGACTAAAGATGAATATGCAATATCAAGTTTCGGACGAGCAATTTAAACAATTGGTCGCGGTTCTGCGCCTTGCCGTACCCTATACGGGTCTTATCATGACTGCCAGAGAATCCCCCCAAGTCCGGGACGACGTTATTGAATTTGGCGTGTCTCAAATTGACGCCGGCACCCGCTTGGAGGTGGGAAGCTACCAAGAGCCTCGCGGCGGGGAACAGGAACTAAAAAGGGAGCAGTTTAAAATCGGGGATTCGAGGGAGTTGGACGAAGTAATCGGCTGGCTCCTCCAAAAAGGGTTTATTCCCAGCTTTTGCACCTCCTGTTATCGTTTGGGGCGCACCGGAGTACACTTCATGGAGTACGCCATCCCGGGATTCATCGGTAAGTTCTGTACCCCCAACGCCCTGCTGACCTTGGCCGAATATATAGAAGATTACTCGTCTCCCCAAACAAAAGAAACAGGTTATCAATTAATTGACAAAGAATTAGACCAATTTCCGGAAGGAGATTTCAAAACTAAAATCCAACAAAAACTCCAACAGATAAAAACCGGACAAAGGGATTTATTGTATTAATATGCAAACAAAACAGGATAGGGCGCTGATTGCCCGTGAATTTGAAGAACTGAGGAAAGCCAGCCTCAAACGATGCGCCAACCAAGAGGAGTGCGACACTGTGCAGCGTGCATTTGAGTTTGCCGACGAAGCCCATAAAGACATGCGCAGACGTTCCGGAGAGCCTTATATCCTGCATCCCATAGCGGTAGCCACCATTGTAGTCAAAGAAATCGGATTGGGCTGCAAATCCATCGTATCGGCCCTGCTTCACGACGTAGTAGAAGACACCGACTATGGCATGGAAGACATCCAGCGACTCTTTGGCTCCAAAATCGCCTCTTTGGTAGACGGACTTACCAAAATCAACATTGCTTTTGACTCCGGACAATCCCAGCAGGCAGAAAATTTCAAGCGCATACTGCTCACCTTAGGCAACGATGTACGGGTCATACTGATTAAGCTGGCAGACCGGCTGCACAACCTCCGCACCATAGAGTTCATACCTCGGCACAAGCAGGCTAAAATCTTGAGCGAAACCATGTATATCTTCATTCCTTTGGCCCATAGATTAGGACTTTACGCCATTAAATCAGAAATGGAGAATATTTGGTTCAGCTACTCCCTGCCCGAAGAACACGCCCGGATTCAAGAAAAATTATCTGTTGTCACCTCTACCCGTAACGATGCCATCAATCTGTTTCTGACCCCTTTGTCTGAGATTTTAGACCAAATCGGATACCCTTATACCCTCACCACCCGCGTCAAAACCCCCTACTCGATATGGAGGAAGATGCAAACCAAAGGCATTCCCTTTGACCAGATTTACGATATTTTTGCCATCCGCATTGTGTTTGAGCCTAAGCCGGATATGGACGAACGAACCCAGTGTTTCCACATTTACACCGGCATTACCAAGAAGTACCTATCTAAAAGCGACCGCATACGGGATTGGACCAACAAGCCCAAATCCAATGGCTACGAATCCCTTCACTGCACCCTCATGGGCCCCGAAGGCAATTGGGTAGAAGTGCAAATCAGAACCAAACGGATGGATGAAATAGCAGAGCGGGGCGTGGCCGCTCATTGGGCATATAAAGACAACATACTCTACGAATCCGAAATAGACAAACTCATCGAACAAGTCCGGGCGGTATTAGAAGACCCCAACGCCAACGCCCTCGAAGTTTTGGACAGGTTTCATACCAGCCTGTTATCTCCCGATATTTATGTATTTACCCCCAAGGGAGAAACCTGTAGCCTGCCCAAAGGCTCCACCGCCCTCGATTTTGCCTACGCCATACATTCGGCCATAGGCCACCAAGCCATTGCTGCCAAGGCCAACCATAAGTTAGTTTCCCTCAATTATGTATTGCAGCCCGGAGACCAAATAGAAATCATTACCGCCGATGCGCAACAGCCCCAAAGGGAGTGGTTGGATTTTGTAAAAACGCCCAAGGCAAGGGCCGCCATCACAGAAGCGCTTAAAGCAGAGGTAACCGACCACTTGAAAAAAGGACAACTCATCCTTGACGAAAAATTGGCGGCCTTGGGCGTTCAACCCAAGGCGAGGGTGCTGCGCAAACTCATGGAAGCCTACAAACAAAACAACCGAGACGCCCTTTACAGCGGAATCGGAACCGGTATTATTGACCTCTCGGACCTGCAAAAAGTCCTCAAACAAAACAAGCCCAATAAAAACGTATCCTACTGGAGGCTTGGTTTTCCCAAAATAAATGCAACGGTCAAAAAGCGTTTTGCCTTACAGGAAAACCCCTTGGAAAAAACCCTTTCTTACCGTGCCGCCCACTGTTGCCGCCCCATCCCCGGCGACCAGATTATGGCCTTAAAGCAGGATGACGGAGAAGTGCTGATTCACAAAAAGTCCTGCCCCGTAGCCATACAGGATGCCGCCCGTTTTGGAGACCGCATTGTAGAGGCAGAATGGCAAAAACACATCTACAGCTCCTTTTTGGTCAGAATTTCGATTAGGGGCATAGACCGGTTAGGCATATTAAACGACATCACCCAATATGTTGCCTTAGTGTTGAGTATCAATATACGTAAGGTAATTGTAGAAACCCACGACGGCATTTTTGAGGGGCATATAGACCTCTACGTCCACCATGCCGAAGAAGTAGACCGGTTAATGAAAAATATTCAAAAAATACAGGGCGTGGAATTTGTTTCCCGTACCGATTTAAAAGATATCTAAGATGAATTTTAAAAAAGCGTTCCCTATCCTGCTCCTGTCGGCCTTTGGCTATCTTGTTTTTGCTCCCTCCTGCGCCAATACCAGCGCTCCTCCCGGCGGCGGAGCCAAAGATACCATTCCGCCGGTCTTGCTGCACACCAACCCGCCGGCCAACTCCACGCATTTTTCCGGAAGAAGAATCCAATTGACGTTTGATGAATTTGTAAAACTAAACGACGCGCTCAACCAAATCTACCTCTCCCCTCCCCAATCCAGACGTCCGGTAACTGTGGTAAGGGGGAAATCGGTGGTGATGACCTTTCCCCAGCCCCTTGACTCGGCCACCACCTACCACATCCAGTTTGGTCTGTCCATTCAAGACAACAACGAGGGCAATCCTTTTGGCGCTTACAGCTTTAGTTTTTCCACCGGCAGCGAACTCGACAGCCTTAGTTTTTCGGGTTACTTGGTAGACGCCCAAACCCTCCTGCCCATAGCCAACGCCAGCATACTCCTCCACACCAACCACGCCGACACATCGGTATACAAAAACCTTCCCAACGCCTTGGGCAGAACCGATTCATGGGGTTATTTTTATTTGCCCAACCTCAAACCTGTCCCCTATCGGGTTTTTGCCATAGAAGACCCAAACCGCAACCATAAATTAGACGATAACGAAACAGTCGCCTTTTTAGACAGCCTGTTTGTACCCGTTCACACCATAACGCCGGAACGCCTTGCCCATATTTTGGTTGACCCCCAAGACACCTTGAATATGCTGAGGCGTCCCGTGGAGCAAACCCTGTATCTGTTCAAGGAGAAGCCCAAGCGACAGGTGCTGCGCGACAAAGTCCGCCCCCAGCCTCGGATGTTCTTCTTTACTTTCAACGCTCCGGACGCCCATGTTATTGATTTGGACGTTCAAGGAGTAGACTCCCTTTCCATCGTCCGCGAACGCAGTTTTTGGGGAGACACCCTCCGGTACTGGATATCGGGCAACCACGTACCCGACACCATTAGGGGAACGGTTCATTACCTCAGAACCGATTCGCTCAATCAGCTTTCTCCCTACGAAGAACGCTTTAGCCTCAACCTCCCCAGAGAGCGGGAAGGTCAGTCAGAAAGGAAAGACACGCTCATCGTAGAACTAAAATCCAAAGGAGAGTTGGTAGAGCGGCAGGGCATTGAGTTTTTGTTCTCTAATTATCCCGCAGTGTTTTACACAGACTCCATCATCCTCCGGTACGCCACAGCCGGAGAAGAAAAGGTCAAAGTCCCCTTTACTTTTCACAAAGATTCTTTAGACGGCTGCCGTTACTACCTCCACGCCCAAACATGGATACCCAACACCGAATATACCTTGGTTGTTCCTCAAAATACCTTCAAAGACGTATACGGATTTGCCAACGATTCCCTTACCCATCAAGTAAGCATCCCCGACCCAAACAAATTCGGCTCTATCACAGTGATTTTAGAAGGAGGAGCCGGGGCCTATGTGGTGGATTTGTTGTCGGAATCACGGGACAGGGTAGTCCGCAGCCTCCACCTAAAGTCGGGAGAAACCGGACTTTTCTCCTATTTGGCAGATGGAAAATATGCGATTCGGATTACCGAGGATAAAAACGGCAACGGCGTTTGGGACACCGGCAATCTGTCTATAGGGCTTCAACCCGAACGGGTGCGTATTTACCGGTTCTCCGGAGAAGCGGACACCATTGAAATTACCGACAAAATCGAACTGGAACAAACCATTGACCTTGATAAACTTTTTACCCATGATATTGCGCCCTCCATTCCTCCAAAAACTTCAAAATAGCAGAAAACTTGGGCTTTTAGCGCTCTTGGCCCTATGCTGCCTCTCTCCGGCCAAAGCCCAGCATTTGGTAGGCTTGAGGGGAGGATACTCCTTGTCGGGCGTACACTTTAGGTTTTACGACAACTACAAAAACATAGGTACGCCGATTAACTTTTCTCTGCTCTACACCTATTACCACAGTTTGTGGGGCGTAAGTCCCTACTTTGGAATCCAAACAGGCATCAATTATGCCGAACAGGGATTTGTCAAGACCTTTGCTTCTCATCCGGATTATCAAGAAATCACCCGTTACCGCGTGGTCAAAGTCCCCTTGGTTTCTCAGTTTCATATTGATTTTTGGCAGATGCGCCTGTTGATTAACATAGGCGCCTTTGCCGGCTATCGCTTGAGCGCCACCGAAGAATATCCGCGAGACATACATCAGCCTTTTGGAGACATCATTAAAAAGGATTATGTTTTTGACTGTTACGACCGGCGGGCCGACTTTGGCTTCATCGGAGGCGGGGGCTTGGCTTTTAAAAGACTCCCTTTTGAAATACAAGTGGAATGTAACTACCAGTATTCCCTCTCTATGCTCTACCAACCCAGAAAACTGAGCAACCTTTACTATCTGTACACCTTTCCCCACCAGCTTATTTTTTCCGTAGGGCTGTTCTTTCATTTGTCCAAGTAAGTTTGCGGGAACGGGAATACGGGAAATGTAAGTACGGCAAGATGGCGGCTGCTTGCGCCGGTATGCAGGACGGTAGACGCCGTATGTTGGCTACTTGATTACATAAATAGTTCCTTTTCCTTTTCCTACGGTGGTTATAATTTGCTCATTTTTCAAATATTGCAAATCTTTTTTCAAGGTGTTTGGTGAAATGTCGTGAAAATTAGCGGATATGTCGACAATTTTAACCGTTCTTTGTTCAACGATAAATTCTTTGAGTAGTTTTTGTCTTTCGTTTAAATAACCGCCTTTTTGCTTGAAAACATCATACTTTTTGTCCAATTTTTCAGTCAGTGTTTTCAAACTTTCCAAAAAGAAAAGCAACCATTTGTCAATTATGTCTTCTTGGGTTATTCGTTTGCGTTGCGCGGTCATTAGGGCATCGTAATATGTCTTTTTGTTTTTTTCAATGTGATTTTCAAACGAAATATATTGTATAAATTCGTATCCACATTGTAGCAAAAAAAGCGTTGTGAGCAAGCGACTTAATCTACCGTTACCGTCTTGGAAAGGGTGAATACTCAAAAATTCATACACAAAAACGGCCCATACAATAAGCGGGTGTATTGTTTTTTCTTTCCATTGAAGATTTGTCCATTCGATGATTTCAAACATTTCGCCTTCAACCAAAGCGGGTTCGGTGGTATCAAAAATAGTTTTCTGCTCGCCTGTAGGATAAGTTGCTACAACTTTATTAGACAGATTTTTGTAACCACCACGGTGTCGCTCATCTTTGCTACTGTGCTTCAATAATAATTGATGCAATTGTTTGATGTAATTTTCAGACAGTCTGATTTCTGAAAAATGGTCAAAAATAAGTTCTAAAACTTCATAATATCCAACTACTTCCTGTTCATCGCGGGTTTTGAATTTTGTGATTTTTACATCTTTCAGCAACTGTTTTACCTCATCATCGGTCATTGTTGCCCCCTCGATACGGGTAGAGGAGCCGACGCTTTCAATTGTGGCAATTCTTCGCAATTCTTTCAGGTAACGATTTTCGCGTTTTTCAACAACATTCCATTTTCCCCGGTATTCGTCAATCGCTGCAATAAGTTGCATAACACGCTGATTGGTGGGAAAATCAAAGTTTAGTTTTTGAATGTATTTATCCATATTGTATCTGTATTCTATCTAAAAATTTAGACTGCAAAGATACACAATATTTGTATTGTATCCATATTCTATCTGTATTTTTTGTGTAATTTTTTCGGTGTCGTTGTCCGCAGCTTGCCGATAACGGGGAGGCGGGGCAAAAACAAGGCTGCCTTGAATTTGAGACAGCCTTGTGGGGTTGTTGGGGGCAAGGGGCTTAGAAGGGGCCGCTTAAAACGGATTTGTTTCGGTGCCAAAGCCTAACTTGGGGAAGCCTGCCGTATCCCATATCCATGGACCGGCGGGTGTGGAGTCGTTAAAGAGCCAACCCAAACCGGTATAGGTGGTTTGGAGGGTGGTGGCGTTAACATCTAAGCCGTTGAATCCGTCTGCTGTGTACAGACCCGCGAAAGCAAAGCCGCCGATTGCCGTCATGTCTGCTCGCGCCACATTACCGGTAAGCGTGCCGACGACGAAACCCACCACGCGCCCGAAATACGTGCCGGTACCCGATGTACGTGTAATGCTTGGATTAAATGCCGCGCAGTTGCTTATGCTGCTGGATGCAACAATATATCCCGCCACGCCGCCAACCCTGTCATTACCGCTGATATTGCCCGTAGCATAGCAGTTGCTTATGCTGCCGCCACCTGTAACAA
>WRBG01000022.1 GCA_009784635.1 Bacteroidales bacterium
CAGTAATTACCGAAAGAAAGGTATAGCAACATCAATAATGGAATATATTTTCGCATTAAATATGTACGAAAAATACATTTTAGAAGTTTTGGACACAAATGAAAATGCAATAAAACTGTATAAAAAACTTGGTTTTAAGGAAGTTGGCACAAAAAAAATACATCTCTTTAATAATGTTTACATGTATACAGAATATGTTAAGTAAGCAGGATGGTAGTAATAACTAAAAATGAATAATATTGCATACAAAACTTTCATAAACGGACAAAGATGCCAGCAGATAACACGCGGTTTGTCGCAAGCGCCCCCGCTACTATCATTGAAATTTTCAGACAAAAAAGAGTAATGTCAAAATTCTTGTCTAATACGACCGGTAATACAGCAGTTAGCGTAATACCCATAATTAGTTTATTTGTTAATTGTCTGTTCACTACTAATATTATAGAACCAACAAGCGGAACAACAAGCAAATAGCCTCCCCATTCGGAGATATTGAAAAGCTTACCGGCCAACTCATATCTTAAAAATAGAATCCACAGAAGGAAGGTAATCAACAGGATAGTAAAAACTATCAATCTTTTAAAAATTTTCATATTAATTTCATTTTTTGTTATTAACGAGCATGGTCTTCCAGCAGCGTGCAAAACTTTTTGAAGTTCACCTCAGCCCTCCATTCCGATTCCCAAGCGGCGCGGGCTGCCTGCCGCTTGGCATGGCGTTCCAACAACGGCAGCTTCATAAAGTTCAGCAATGCTTCCGCCACGTGGTCGGCCTTGGGGTGGGCAGGCAACAAGTGTCCGTTTGCTTCCGACACCAATTCGGGCACCCCGCCCACTGCCGTAGCCATCACCGAGATTCCAAAGGAGAGGGCTTCCATAATGGATACCGGCACACCCTCGCTCCTGCCGGTAAGCATGTAAAGGTCTACCGGCGTTTTTTTATAAAACTCCATGACGGCATGGTGGGGCAAAGGCCCGCATAAACGAACCGTAAGGGATTCCGCAAGATTGGCATCCCGTATGGCTTTTTCTAACGAACAGCGGAGCGGCCCTCCTCCTATAAGCGTCCAGCAAACCGGCCGGGGCAGGCTCTGCTCCCGATGCAACAGCAGCAGGGCTTCCCAAATCAAGTGGAGGCGTTTAAGGGGAATCAGATTGGCGCAGCTTAGTATATGGAATGGCGCGTCGGGTATGGAATCCGGACCTAATCCATAATCGGAGGTGCCTAAGCGGGCCACAGAAACAGGCGGACTTAAAGCTCCGTAGCGTTGTCTGAGGTAGTCGGCTCCGTGCCGAGAGACGGGACAAGCCAACTCGATGGCAGGAAAAAGACGGTTGCGAAAAGGCAAAAAGCCTTTGGCCTCTTCATACAGGTCTGACCCGTGGAACCTCACTACCGTCCTGCCCCTCTTGCCCTCCTTGGAGAGAAAGGGGAGAATCAAGGCGGCTTTGTCGGCCCAATAAAAATAGAGCAGGGCATCTTCCTGCCTCCTAAAGAATCGCCGGTTCTTGGCCCAAATGGCCCGCATCAGCAAAAAAGAGGTGCCGAATCGCCAAATTTTGATGCGGGACTGCCAAATTTGTTGGGTAAAAAAATCACGAAGGGCAAAAAAGAAGGGGGCAAAGTTGAACAGTCCGTACAAAAGTAATCTGCTTTTATCTTTGGGATTAAAAGAAAGCAGGGGAGAAGCTATGCCGACGGGCGCCTTGGGGGTAGAAGGAACGGTGCGCATAATGCCCTCGCCATAAAGCGGCGCCAACAGAATAGGTCGTTCTAAAGCCAACAAATAGGGAAGCTCCGATTCAAAAAAAGTCTCTCCGGTTCCGTATGGATAGGTATTGGTGAATATGATAATGGACGGAGTCTTAGGCTCCGTCCATGTATCATTGTTTGGTTGATATTGGTTTACCACATCTTGGCAAATTCGATATCGGTTTCTGCGCGAGCCTTAAAGGTCGCATTGGCGTTAACGGCCTCCATTTCCTTGGCCCAAGCGCTCTTGTCGCCCTTGCGTGCGGCAATGATGGCGCGAATGTAAGAAGCTCTGGGGCATTGGCACTTCATGGTTGCGGCGGCTTTGTCAAGCTGATTGGTCAGCAGATAAGCCAAGGCCTCGTTGTGATGGCCTTCGCCCACCAATTTGGCGGCGGCATCGGCATATTTACCGTTCCTAATGTCAATCGTTCCCATGCTGTATTTGGACTCGGTCAGTCCGGCTTGGGTAAACAGATTGTAGGCATCGTCAAACCTGCTTTCGCGCATGGCCACAACTCCAAGGTTGTTCTTCACATGAGCGTCTTGATTGTGCGCTCTGGCCAAAGCAGCTTTGGCAGAGGCTAAGTCGTTACTATTCAAGTAGCATACGGCTAAATTGTTGTATCCGCGAGAGCTGTTGAATTTTTCGGCGGCATGTTTGTATATTCTGATTTTGTCGTCATTCGCATTGAGCAGGGTGCCTACCCTAAGCAGGGCTTCTTCGTCCAAAAGGTCAAGTTGGGTGTTTACCATGTTCAGTAATTCGTCTGAAGAATAATTGGTAAAATCAACGTTGGCAATCCAGCGGGCGCGGCGGAGTTCGGGCAATATTTTATCCTGCAAAGTGGTAAACACTCTGGACATATTGCGGATTTCACGCTCGCGAACATTGGGGTCGCTGTACATTTCGAGTACACGTAAAATCAAGTTCTTATCCTCGATATTGGATTCAGAAACCAATGCTTTAAAGCCTTCCCAGTCCTCACCCATGGAAACGGTCCTGAGGTCAACGCCGGTGGCAATCCTTCTGGTAGCGTTCATATAGGCGGTTTGCGCCGACCTTTCGCGGTTTGCAGATAGCCTGTTGTTGAATGCAGTAGGTCCTTCGGGAGACGCATAGGCAATGATTTCGGTGTTTTTAACATCGCGCCGCTCGTCCTTTAATGCGTCTGCAAGGAATTGTTCAAATTCCCTAACTTCTGCTTTGGTTAATTCCCTTGGTCTAACAGTCGAGCTGTTAACTAAATACATAATTTGGGCTTCTTTTTGTTCCCGAATAATTTCTTGATAAGCATCGGGGGCAAAAGCGGGAGAACCATTCAAGCTCACTAACTTATAGGTAATGTTAGCTCCATCTGCTATTTTGTAGGGATAGGGGAAAGGATAGAGGTTCCCTTTGTCGGCAACGGTCAAACGCAGCTCCAAATGAGACGCCTCCATGCCCGGTTTGTAAGCAAACTGGATGGTTTGGGAAGCGCTGGCGCCTGATCTGGGAATCACCCTGTAATTGTCCAAAATCTTTTCTCCCTGAAGTTTCATAACGGGGCCGACTGACTCGCCTCCCTTATAAACCAAAACGGGAAGAACGTCTAAAATAGCCCTAGGGTGGAAATAACCCTCGGCAAACGACACCGTATAGGTAGCAGTAATAACGTCGGCAACCACTTCAAGTACCTGCGGGGCGCAGGTGGCGGTAACCATTTCCGGATGTTTGGCCATTTTGGCCGGGCTGCTGCAGGCAACAAACGCAAATCCCGCAAGCGCCAGTGCAAGAGTAGGTAATAGATTCTTTTTCATCATTTTATTACAAATATTTAGTGTTTTTAGTTTTTCTCGATTCGTACAAAGATAATACTTTTTTAGAATTAGTGTATATTTGCAGACTGTGGATGTAAAAGAAATTAAGCAAAGATTCGATATTATTGGCAATAATGCCGACCTCAACCGAGCCCTCGACATCGCCATTCAGGTAGCGCCTACCGACCTTTCGGTGTTGATTACCGGAGAGAGCGGTGTGGGCAAAGAGGTCATACCCAGAGCCATTCATCAATGCAGCGCCCGTAAGCACGGCCATTACATTGCCGTAAACTGCGGGGCTATTCCCGAGGGCACGATTGACTCCGAATTGTTTGGGCACGAGAAAGGTTCTTTTACCGGCGCCCACGAAACGCGCAAAGGTTATTTTGAAGTGGCGGACGGGGGAACGCTTTTTTTGGATGAAGTAGCCGAACTTCCTCTTTTTACTCAAGTTCGTCTGTTGCGGGTTTTGGAGACCGGCGAATTTTTTAAGGTCGGTTCGTCTAAGGTTCAAAAAACCAATGTGCGGGTGATTGCCGCCACCAACGCCGACATTCCGCTCGCTATCCACAAGGGGCAGTTTAGGGAGGATTTGTACTACCGGCTCAATACCGTACCCATTACCATGCCGCCCTTGCGTCAGCGGAAAGAGGACGTGTGTTTATTGTTTAGAAAATTTTCGGCCGATTTTGCGGAAAGCTACAAGATGCCCCCAATTAAGTTGACTTCCCAAGCTCAAGAAATGCTGACTCAGTATGCTTGGCCCGGCAATATCCGCCAGTTGAAAAATGTGGTGGAACAAATATCGGTCATCGAATCCCAAAGACTGATTGGCCCCCGACAGTTGGCTCCCTATCTGCCCGCCAACAATCCGCTCTACCTTCCGGTTCCCTATAACGAGCGAAGTTCCGGCGATTATTTGGCCGAGCGGGATATATTATATAAGGTGTTGCTTCAGTTGCGCAACGAAGTGGACCAGCTTAAAGAGCAAATTCGGCAGATGGGACACCCCGACATCCTGCCTGTTCAGGAGCCTATCTATACCCCTAAAAATCAAGTGGCTATTGGCAAGGAGTGGGAAGATAGTATTACCGAAACAGAAGTAATCGAAGACGCCGAGCGAACGCCTTTAGAAGAAAGTAAGTCATTAGAACACTTAGAAATAGAAGCCATAAGAACGGCGCTTAAAAAGAATAACGGACGGCGAAAAGCGGCGGCTTTGGAGTTGGGTATTTCGGAGCGGACGTTGTATCGCAAAATTAAGGAGCATCAGATTAATGAAAAGTAGAAAATTAAAATTTGTTTTTTTGACAGGCTTGGTCCTGTCTGCCGCCTTGTTGAGCGGATGTTGGTGGTATTCTTTTTCGGGCATATCACTCCCGGCCTCTGTGCAAACCATTTACGTTGGCTATATTGACAATAGGGCGCCTTTGGTCAATCCGGCGTTGAGTAATATAGTAACCGAACAGCTTAAAGATAAATTTCTTAAACTGACTAGACTCAGCTTAGTAGACGAGGATGACGACTGGGATTTAAGGATGGAAGGGGAGATTACCGATTACGAAACCCGGTCTATTGCCGTTACCGCCGAGGAAGTGGCGACCATGCAGCGCTTAACCATTACCCTCAGAATCACTTTTGAAAACAAGGAGGACCCCAGTCAAAGTTTTGACAACAGGCAGTTTTCCAAATTTTCGGATTATCCTGCCACCAGAACATTAGGCGACGTGGAATCTACTTTGGTGCCGGAAATTGTAGAGCAATTGATAGAAGAAATCTTTAACGCGGCGGTGGCCGGCAATTGGTAATATGAATAACGAGCAACTTTTGGTCGCGGTTTTTGGTACGGATAAGCCCCCCATATCCGACATAGAGGTATTTACGGAGCAATACCCTTGGTGCGCAGTGGGGCATAAACTGTTGTTTGCCGCCTTGTGCGCTCGGGGGAATGAAGCCTATGTATCGCATCTTCCCAAAACGGCTGTGTATGTCTTTGACCGCTCCGAGCTGCTCACCATGGCCAAGACATCCCCTTTGGAGCCTGCTTCTGAACCGATTCTTGAACCGGCTCTCGAACTTGTTTCCGCTCCGGTTCCTGTCTCCGCCATTGAACCCGAACTCGCCCCTGTTCCGGAACCCGTTCTGGTTCCCGACCCTACTCCGGCTCCTGAACCCATTCTTGAACCGGCTCCCGAACTTGTTCCGACTCCAGTTCCTGTCTCCGCCCCTGCTCCTATTCCGGAGCCTGCTGATACCTTTATAGAGCTTGTCCCCGATTCCCCGCCCCCTTCCGTAGTGATGAAAAGCGGAGATTATTTTAGTAATGAGGACTTTAAAGCGATTTCCTTAGAAGACCAAAACCCCATAGACCGATTTATTCGACTCAAGCCCCGGATGCCCAAAGTCCAGCTACAGGAAGAACGGGTCTCCTTATTAGATGTGTCCGACGACGATTTTATGACCGAAACATTAGCCCAAATCTATGTAGAACAATCGCTGCACCAGTTAGCCAGAGATGCCTACAAAAAACTAATTTTGCTATATCCAAAAAAAAGTGATTACTTTGCAGCCCTTATTCAAGAAATAAAGTTAAAAACCAATCGTTGATATTATGTATACGACCCTTGCTATACTCATTGTGATTGCCAGCCTCTTACTCACCCTTGTGGTCTTGGTGCAAAACTCAAAGGGCGGCGGATTGGCCGCTAATTTTGCCGCCGGCAACCAAACGCTTGGCGTGCGTCAAACTGCTGACTTTCTGGAAAAAGCCACTTGGACGCTTGCCTTGACCATCTTGGTCTGCTGTATTGCGGCCACCGCGTTTATCGCCACCGGCAACAGCGCCAGACAATCCGAACTCCAAAACCGTTTAGAAAACGTACAGACCGGCACCACGCCTCAGTTCCCCGTCCCTCAACCGGACAACCAAAGACCTCCTGTGGAATAGGTCGGGACCATTGATGCGGCAGAAAATAAAGAGCGGACAAAAAATGTTCGCTTTTTTTATAATTGATTTCCTGCATCATACAGAATATTTAAAAAAATTTTAGTACCTTGCGATACAAGGTATAAATATTTTTACGTATATTTGCAAAACCAAATACAATGCAAAAACCAATACTAAAAATTAAAAAATACCTGTATGAAAAAAGTATTAAATGTAGGAATCGGCGGCCTCGGCTTTATGATAGACGAGGACGCCTACTATCGTTTGCACGATTATCTGAGTCGCTTCAAAAGCGGACTAAATTCCGGACGGGAGGCTTCTGAAGTGATGTCGGATGTAGAACAGCGGATTGCCGAACTTTTTAAAGAGGAACTCCGCTGCAAAGAAGAGGTGGTAAGCCTTACTTTGGTAGAAAAAGTAATTGCGCGATTGGGTTTTCCCGAGGGAACCGAGCGCAGCCACGAATTTAACTACGACCGAGGCTATGAAACCCATATCCGTCCCCGCAGGGTATTGTACAGAAATCCGGACCAAAAGATGTTGGGCGGCATATGTTCGGGCTTGGCCGCGTATTTTGATACAGACATCACCTTGTGCCGGGTGCTTTTCTTAGTAGCCCTTTTCTTTGGCACCTTAGGCTTTTGGGTGTACATGATACTGTGGATTGCCGTCCCTCCGGCACGCACGGCGGCCCAAAAATTAGAGATGCGCGGCATCCCCGTAACGGCAGAAAACCTTAGAAGAATGACTCAGACCAAATTTAATTAAAAAAAAACATTATGAATGAATTTAACACCGACAACATCAAAGCCCAAATGCGCAAGGGCGTTTTGGAATACTGTATACTAAGCATTTTAGACAAAAACGACGCTTATGCCTCTTCCTTGATTGCAGAACTTAAAGAGGCCAAGATGATAGTGGTAGAAGGCACCCTCTATCCCCTGTTAACCCGACAAAAAAATCAAGAACTGCTGACTTACCGCTGGGAAGAATCGTCTCAAGGGCCTCCCCGTAAATATTATGCCATCACAGAAAAGGGGCGGGCCTTGCTCAAAGAAATGGACGCTGCTTGGCAGGATGTGGTAGAGACGCTTGCATTAATCAGAAAAAAATAACCTTTAAAGCACAGAAATTATGAAAAATATAGTAAAAATAAGCATCAGCGGTTTGGCCTTTACCTTGGAAGAAGATGGATACATATTGTTAGATAAATACTTGGCACAACTTAAAAATTACTATGCCAAGCAACGGAACGGCATGGAGGTAGTAGAAGGAATAGAAGAACGGATTGCCGAACTGTTAAGGGAACGCATGAGCAATCCGGAGGAGGTGGTCAGCACAGAACTTATACGGGAAGTGATGGCCATTATGGGCAAACCCGAAGACATAGAGGAAGAAAATACTGACCAAGAGGCCGGAGATGCAGACGGGGATAGAGAATCCACAGGTAGGCCGGACCGAAAACTCTACCGAAACGTAGACGACCGCATCTTGGGCGGCGTATGTTCGGGCTTGGCTGCCTATTTTAATGTAGACACCATCCTGTTTCGTATTCTTTTCTTTGTAGCCCTTTTCTTTGGCAGCTTAGGCTTTTGGGTTTATATCGTATTGTGGATGGTGATTCCTCAAGCCAAAACGGTAGCCCAAAAGTGCGAAATGCGTGGTGAAAGCCCTGATTTTCTCGGTATTCAAGAGCGTGTAAAAAAGGGAGCCGAGCAGGTAGAGCGAGGTGTACGTCAAGCAGGCAGGCAGGCGTACCGGAGCATAGACAGGGAGGGAGCAGAAGTCGTAAACATAATAGGACGTGTCATCGCCTTTTGTGTAGGCGTTCTCTTGGTGCTGATTAGCGTGCCTATACTCATTGTCGTGCCCATATCTTTTATCTTCTCGGCCTCGTGGTTCCACGGAATTTGGCCTCAAGGATTTGTTCAGTTGGTCGCTTTCCATGGCAGTGGGCTTTGGATGTGCATATTGGCCGGCTTGGCGCTTCTTTTGCCTTTTGTAGGCATGTTGTCCGGAGGAATTATGTTGATATTCGGGCTTAAACCAAAAAGATTCCGCCCGGGCCTTATCATTTTTACCGGCTGGTTGATTTCTATTATCGCTTTGGTTATCATGCTGATATTTGCTTCCCGACCCTATCATGGAGGAATAGAAGAAGCCCGCACGGAAATTTCTGTACCGATGCCCTCCGACACCCTGTATGTACGCTACGTCTCTACTCCCGAAATTCCCGATAAAGACATATGGGTGGAGACGAACGCCTCCGAAGCATTTTTGGCTTGGTTCGAGGGAGGGCGGAAAAACCTGCGGGCCGTTGTCTATCCGCGTATACGCATTGTAAGGGTGGATTCGCTGCAACCTATGCGCATACGACTTACCGGCATTGCATCAGGTCGTTATATGAGTGAGGCTCATGCGCGGGCAGAGGAGTCAATCCCTGCATACACTTTGCAGGACTCGCTTATCACGCTGTTGCCGGACGTATATTCCCAAAGCAACAAGTGGCAGGGCAATATGAGCGAAGTGTTGATTTATTTGCCCAAGGGAAAGCAAGTGGTACTCACCTCTCCCTACCGCCACCACTTTGACAGAAACGCTCCGACCATCTCCAAAGTAACATTCAAAAACGTTTACGTTGGCCCCCACCCGTTTCATCGAAACAATTGGAGGGAGCGCGACCGGAGCCGCTGGGACAGGAAGTGGGAGCGCTGGGACAGGCGCTGGGACCATTAATCGGTTTACGTAATAACCTTTAGTTCCCGTCCCACCTTAACAAACGCCGCAATGGCCTTATCCAAATGTGCGCGTTCGTGTCCGGCAGAAATCTGGATGCGGATGCGCGCTTGGCCTTTAGGCACCACCGGATAATAGAACCCAATCACGTAAATCCCTTCCTCCAACATCTTGGCCGCCATCTCCTGCGACAGTTTGGCGTCGTAGAGCATCAAGGCGCATATCGCGCTTTGGGTGGGCTTGATGTCGAATCCGGCTGCCATCATTTTTTCTGTAAAGTAGGCCGTGTTTTCATGTAATTTATCTTGGAGGGCAGAGGTCTGCGCCATCATCTGAAACATTTTAATGCCTGCCGCGGCCACAGAGGGCGGAATCGAATTGGAGAAAAGGTAGGGGCGGGAGCGTTGCCTAAGCATGGCAATGATTTCCTTTTTGCCGGTGGTAAATCCGCCGATGGCGCCTCCAAAGGCTTTACCCAGCGTTCCGGTAATAATCTCCACCTTGCCCCTAAGGTCAAACTGCTCGGTAGTACCCCGTCCCGTTTTACCCACCACGCCGGCAGAATGTGATTCGTCTATCATAATCATGGCGTCATACTTTTGCGCCAAGGCGTATATCTTGTCCAAAGGGGCCACATTGCCGTCCATGGAGAAGACCCCATCAGTAACAATCAAGCGAAAGCGTTGCGCCTGCGCCAATTTTAAGCAGTTCTCCAACTCCTCCATATGGGCGTTGGCATAACGGTAACGCTGTGCCTTACAGAGCCTTACCCCGTCAATAATAGAGGCGTGGTTGAGGGCGTCTGAGATAATCGCGTCGTTTTCATCCAAGAGCGGTTCAAATACCCCGCCGTTGGCGTCAAAACAGGCGGCGTAGAGTATAGAGTCCTCCATGCCAAAGAATTGGGAGATTTCGGCTTCCAACTCTTTATGCAAATCCTGTGTCCCGCAAATAAACCGCACGCTCGACACGCCGTAGCCGTGGGTATCCAAAGCCTCTTTGGCGGCTTTGATTAATTCGGGATGATTGGAAAGCCCCAAATAGTTGTTGGCGCAAAAATTGAGCACCTCTTCGCCTGTGCTAATCTTAATAACGGCTTGTTGGGCCGATGTAATAATACGTTCTTTTTTATACAGTCCGGCGGTCTTAATCGCCTCTAACTCTTGGGTTAGATGAGGTTGAAAACTTGTGTACATAGCTATCTTGACTACTGTGGTGGATATTTTTTTGCAAATATAATGAAGTTTATGACGGAATTTCAAAAACTTTTTTTGTTTCTAAAGTTTTTTGCTTACCTTTGTCCCACAAAATGAATAATCCATGACAGATGTACGCGAACATATTATGGAAACCGCCCACGCTCTTTTCTGCTCAAGGGGGTGCAAAGCCGTCACCATGGACGATATTGCTTCTGCGGCGGGGATTTCCAAACGAACCCTCTACGAACAGTTCTTAGATAAAGAGGCGCTGTTAGAATCGGGCATTCAATGGTGGAACCAAAAGAGCTGTAATGTGATGGAAACCATCACTAAGGAGGCCGAAAACACCTTGGACATATTGCTCAAAATGCACCACTATAAGTCCGAGCAGATGGTCAAAATGTCCATTGACTTGATGTCGGATATTAAAAAATACTATCCGCAGGTATTTAAAAACACCATCCTCGCATCCAGAGAGCAGCACCGTGCAACAACCAAGGCTTTTTTATTGCGGGGGCAGGCCGAGGGCATTTTTAGGGCCGATATTAATATTGATTTGATTAACGACCTCTTTGAAATGATGTTCTATTTTATCCACGACAACAACAAAGCCTTGGTCCAAAAATACTCTTACGAAGAATTTTTTAGATGCACCGCCATCTGCTACCTTCGCGGAATTTCTACAGAAAAGGGTCTCAACTACATAGAACAACATTATGGTAAAAAGTAAAGATATGACAACACAATGTAAAAGGACGGGATGGTTGATGCTCTGCGCATTGCTCCCGATAATGGGATGGGGGCAAATCCCCGACACCCTAACGATTAACTTGGAAACAGCCCTGCATACGGCTCTAAGCGACAATCCGGTCATTCAGATTGCCGACTATGAAATCCGGCGGGTGGACTACTCAAAGAGAGAGGCGTGGTACGGACTTATTCCCACAGTTACCGGCTCGGGGCAGTTGACCACCTACGCGCTCCCTTCCAAAATGAGTATGTTTGGGAACGTCATGGACAATCCCACCAATTACATGGCATCGGGCACCTTGACCCTCTCCCTGCCCTTGGTGGCGCCGGCCCTGTGGAAGTCAATCCAAATGACAGAGGTGCAGATGCAGTTGGCCCACGAACAGGCCCGTGCCTCAAGGGTAAACCTGCGCAACGAGGTAACTAAGGCCTACTATCAAATCTTATTGGCGCAGGATTCCTATCAGGCGCTCCAAGAGGGCTACGGATTGGCCAAGCAAAACCACCAAGAAGCCAAACAGCGATTTGATTTGGGCTTGGCCGCCGAGTACGATTACATACAGGCCGAGGTACAGATGCAAAACTTGATTCCCACCTTGGCTCAAGTCGAGAACGGAATTGCCCAAGCTAAATCCTATTTAAAGGTATTGATGGGCATGGAGCTGACCATCCCCATAAAGGTAGCGGGAACATTGACGGAGTTTGAGAGCAGCGTTTCCCTGTTGGGCGACTCCCGTCCGGTATCTCTACACAACAACAGCGATTTGATTCAGTTAGATATACAACAGGAACTGTTGCATAAACAGCTACAGTTGCAACGCTCCATGCGTCTGCCCACCCTTGCCGGATTTGGAAGATACGGCTACAGCGGCACAGGCACCAAAGACATAACGATTAATTTTGGCGGTATGCCCATGCAGATAGAGGCAAGGAACGAATGGTTTACCGATGGGATGATTGTGGGCTTGCAGCTGAATGTACCGATTTTCAGCGGATTTACCAATACCCTAAAAGAAAAGAAAATACAGATATCTGCCAGAACATTGGGCATACAGCGTGCCTACATAGAAGATAATCTTCAATTGCAGGTGATGGTGGCCATGGACAACATGACCAAGGCTGTGGAGCAAATGGAAGCGGCCAAAAAAGGGATTGAGTTGGCACAAAAGGGATACGGCATTTCTCAAGAGCGCTACAACAACGATATGGGCACCATGTTGGAGCTACGCAGCGCCTCCCAGTCCTTGACTCAAGCCAAACTTGCGTATAATCAAGCTATCGCCGATTATTTAATCGCAAAAGCCGACTACGAAAAAGTAATCGGACAATATTAACCAAACATCGAAATAAGAAAAATAGTATATTATGAAAAAAATCAGCATTTTAACATTTTCAATCGCTTTGTTGGCAACCGGATGCAACCGCGGCGGGCAACAAGTTGCCACAGAAGGAGTCGTTATACCGGAAGTAAAAGTGCAAACCGTTTACCTCCAGTCGGTTTCTCAAGAACAGCTGTATACCGGCACCATTATGCCTTATTCAAGGAACATGATTTCGAGTTTTCAAGCCACCATGCGTATAGACAAAATCATGGTGGAAGTGGGCGACAGGGTGACAGCCGGACAGTTGTTGGTACAGATGGAAGAAACCAATTACCTCCAAGCCAAGCTGCAAATAGAGAACCTAAAGGTGGAGTACAATCGGGTAGAGGCCTTGTTCCAAAGCGGCGGGGTTTCCAAGCAGCAGTTAGACCAGCTAAAAGTACAGTTGGACGTTACGCAGGAGGCTTTTGAAAACCTCAAGAAGAACACTTTTTTAAGGTCGCCCGTCAACGGCGTAGTTACCATGCGTAACTTTGACAACGGCGATTTGACCGGCGGACAGCCCATTTTGCAGGTGCAGCAACTAAATCCTTTAAAGGTATTCATCAACGTACAGGAAGCCCATTTCCCCTTGGTCAAACCCCAAATGTCTGCCTCCATCCGTTTGGAGAGCTATCCCGACGAGGTGTTTGAAGGCAAAGTGAGGTTAGTCCACCCCACGGTTGACCCCATCACCCACACCTTTACCACAGAAATTGTGGTGAATAACCAAAACATGAAAATCCGTCCGGGGATGTTTGCCCGCGTGGCCTTTAACTTTGGAGACGTGGAGCGCGTGGTGATTCCGGACGTGGCCGTAATCAGGCAGCCGGGCATCAACGACCGCTATGCGTTTGTATTGAACGCCGATAATACGGTCAGCTATACCAAGGTACTCTTGGGTCAAAGGTTAGGCAACACCTACGAAATATTGTCGGGGCTGGAAGACGGCGACCGGGTAGTTACCGCCGGCATGAGCCGCTTGGTAGACGGAGTCAAGGTAGTAGTAGTGCCGTAAATGATTGATAAATAAAGAATAAAAAGATGAAAATTTACGAAACCGCGGTACGGAAACCGGTCTCTACCATACTCCTTTTTATCGGGGTGATTGTATTGGGCGTGTTTTCCCTCAACCGCCTCTCCATAGACCTCTATCCGGAAATGGAAATTCCGATGCTCTCTGTCATTACCTCCTATCCGGGCGCCGGTGCGGCAGACATAGAGCAAAACATTACGCGAAGGCTGGAAGACAACCTCAATACGGTGTCTAACCTCAAGAAAATCACCTCGCGTTCTCAAGATAATATGTCGGTGGTCATCCTCCAATTTGAATGGGGGTCCAGTTTAGACGAGGCCTCCAACGACGTGCGGGACGCCTTGGGTCGAATCGAAAGATATTTGCCCGAAGGCGCCGACAAACCCATGATTATCAAGTTTAGCACCAGCATGATGCCTGTCATGTACTTATACGCCACGGCCGAGGAGAGCTACAATGGGCTGTATAAGCTGCTCGACGAAAAAATCGCCAATCCCCTCAACCGTATAGAGGGGGTAGGCGCGGTAATCATCAGCGGAAGTCCGGTGCGCGAAGTGCAGGTAAATGTAGACCCCAAGAAAATCGAAGCCTACAGTTTGACCATAGAGCAAATCGGACAGGTCATAGCACAGGAAAACAACAATATCCCCGCCGGCTCCATGGACATTGGCTCGGAGCGTTTGGCCATACGGGTCGAGGGGGAATTTTCGGAAAGTTCCGATATTGGGAATGTGGTCATCGCCAACTATGGCGGAAGGGAAATCCGCATTTCGGACGTGGCCACCGTAACAGACACCGTTAGGAAAAAGACGGTAGAGGAAACCATCAACGGCGAAAGAGGCGTGCGGGTGATTGTCCAAAAACAATCGGGCGCCAACACGGTAGCTATTGCCGAGGCGATACAGAAGCAGTTGCCCGAATTGATGAAAACGCTTCCGCCCGATGTACACATAGGCGTGCTGTTCGACACCTCCACCTACATTACCGGCAGCATCAACAGTTTGACCGAGACGGTGATGTATGCCTTTATCTTTGTGGTGTTGGTGGTGCTGTTCTTCACGGGACGCTGGCGGGCTACCATCATCATTGCGCTGACCATTCCGGTGTCGTTGGTGACAGGGTTTATATACCTAATGTTCTTTAACGGAACCATCAATATTATTTCACTCAGTTCCCTCTCCATTGCCATCTGTTTGGTGGTAGACGACGCCATTGTGGTACTCGAAAACATTGTGAAACACATAGAAAGAGGCGCCCGCCCCAGAGACGCCGCCATCTACGGAACCAACGAAGTGTGGCTCGCGGTGGTGGCCACTACCTTTACCCTGCTGGCCGTCTTTCTGCCCTTGACCATGGTGGGAGGCCTCCCCGGCATCATGTTTAAGCAATTGGCTTGGATTATCTCGATTGTTACCACCTTCTCCACCGTAGCCGCCATCACGCTTACCCCCATGCTTACCGCCAGAATGTTGCAATTTAGACCCAAGCAGACCTATAAGGGAATGGGCATTATCTTTAAGCCGATTGACAAGTTTTTAAATGGCTTGGACAATCTCTATGCCCGTTTGCTCACGTGGGCTGTACGCCACCGCACAGTAACCATTACGGGGGCGATTTTGATTTTTGTGTCGAGTATCATGCTGCTCAGTGTGGTGCCCACCGACTTTCTTCCCAACTCCGACAGCGGACAAATCAACGCTACCGTAGAATTGCCCGTAGGCGCTAATTTGGAACAAACCAAGGCCGTTGCCTACCGCTTGGAAAAAACGCTTATAGAAAAATGTCCCGAAATCAAAAGGATTTCTATCAGTTGCGGGGCGGACGACCGGGCGGGTTTTGCCGCGCTCTTTGGCAACAGCGGCTCCAACGCCATCAGCTATATGATTATGCTGCATGATTTACAGGAGCGCAAAAAGAACCATCAGCGAGGGGTAGAAGAAGTAGCCGAGGTGATGCGTCAAGAAATCGCCAAACTTCCCGAAGTGGTAAAGTCTGCCGTATCTACCGATGGCGGCGGGGGAGGCATGATGGGCGGCGGAGTCGAGGTAAAAGTATTTGGATACGACTTTGACCAGACCACAGCCATCGCCAAAGAGTTGGCTGACCGGATGCGCACGATTGAGGGGACGCGGGACGTAACCATCAGCCGCGAGGAGATGAAAATGGAGTTGCAGGTAGATTTTGACCGCGATAAGTTGGCCAAATTCGGCATCAACACCGCTACGGCGGCCACCTTTGTCCGCAACCGCATCAACGGCTTGACCGCTTCGCTCTACCGCGAAGCCGGCGAGGAGTACGACATTGTGGTGCGTTACGACGAACCCTTTCGCGAATCCATCGAAGACATTCAAAACATCGTCTTCTACAACAACCAAGGCAGAGCCATTCGTCTAAGCGAGGTGGCCAATGTGGTAGAGCATTTTAACCCCCCAAGAATTGACCGCGAAGACCGCCAGCGGGTAGTAACCGTTTCGGCGGCCTTGTCGGGCGCTGCGCTGGGAACGGTAGCCGCCGCCGCCCAAATAGAAATAGACCAATTAGATATACCTCCCGGAGTTGATGTAGTGATGTCCGGCTCGGTAAAAGACCAGCAGGAAGCCTTTACCGACCTGCTGACCCTGCTGGCGCTGATTGTACTCTTGGTGTACATTGTGATGGCTACCCAGTTTGAATCGTTCAAGCTGCCGTTCATCATTATGTTATCGGTACTCTTTGCCTTTACCGGCGTATTTTTGGCCTTGTGGATTACCGGCACTTCATTGAGCATGATTGCCATGATTGGGGCCATTATGCTGGTGGGTATAGTGGTAAAGAACGGGATTATCATTGTGGATTTCACCAATTTGCAACGCGAGCGCGGCCTGTCGCTCAATCAAGCGGTCATTACCGCCGGCAAGTCCCGCCTGCGTCCCGTACTCATGACCTCTGTTACCACCATCTTGGGTATGATTCCATTAGCCGTTAGCTCCGGCGAAGGCGCCGAAATATGGAGTCCCATGGCTATTTCCGTAATTGGCGGATTGACTTTCTCCACCCTTTTGACGCTGTTGGTGGTTCCGGCTATGTATTCGGCTTTTAATGCCGGTAAGATTAGGGTTGAACGCGCCGCAAATCGAATAGATGTTTAAAAAATATAATATATGAAAGCAGTATTTATAGTATATGGACAATCGCTTACACAGCCCGTTGGGCAATTGTTGGACAAATTGAACATCCGCGGATTTACCCGTTGGGAAGAGGTACACGGAAGGGGCAGCCATCAAGGCGAGCCCCACTACGGCACCCACGCTTGGCCATCTCAAAACGGCTCCATACTCAGCATGATGGACGACCAAAAGGCAGAGGATTTGATTTTTGGACTCAAGCGTTTAAACCAGCAGGCCGAGCAGCAGGGGCTGAGGGCCTTTGTGTGGGAAGCAGAATCGGTGGTTTAAGAAACGGTTTTCTGTATGGAATCAATTAAAGAAATTTATAAAATCGGGCATGGCCCTTCGAGCAGCCACACCATGGGGCCTCAGAATGCCGCGTTGAAGTTTGTCAAAGACAACCTTGAGGCTGCCGCGTTTAAAATAACCCTGTACGGCAGTTTGGCGGCCACAGGCAAAGGACACTTAACCGA
This sequence comes from Bacteroidales bacterium, assembly GCA_009784635.1. Taxonomy (GTDB): domain Bacteria; phylum Bacteroidota; class Bacteroidia; order Bacteroidales; family UBA932; genus WRBG01. The sequence continues at coordinate 17,201 of WRBG01000022.1, forward strand.
CAAAGCGATTAAAAATGTTTTTGCGCCGTATCGAAAACCGTTAACGCTAATCTGGGAG
>WRBG01000023.1 GCA_009784635.1 Bacteroidales bacterium
GCCGCAACAACCGCCAATAATATCTACCCGGCCTTCTGCCACATAAGACTTGAGCTTTTGCGCCATCTCCTTGGGCGTCTCCGTATAACATCCGTACACATCGGGCAGACCGGCATTGGGGTGGGCGCTCACTTTGCAGGGGGCGATGGCAGAAAGCTGCCTCACGAAAGGAGCCAACTTTTCGGCCCCAAACGAGCAATTAAGCCCAATGCTCCACAAAGGGAAGTGCGAAACCGACGCCACAAAAGCCTCTATACTCTGACCCGATAAGGTTCGCCCCGAAAGGTCGGCAACGGTGGCGGAGAGCATGACGGGAAACATTCCGAACAAACCCCGTTGGCCCAGTACGTCTTGGGCGGCAAACAGCGCCGCTTTGGCGTTCAAGGTATCAAAGACCGTCTCAATCAGCAAAATATCTACTCCTCCATCCAATAAGGCCGCTATCTGTTCTCGATAAGCATCTGCCAATGAAACAAAGCTGATTGCCCTGTACCCGGGGTCTTCTACCTTGGGCGACATGGAGGCCGATTTGTTGGTGGGGCCTATAGAGCCTGCCACATAGCATTTTTTATCGGGATGGGTCCGCATAAAATCACCGCAAACCTCCCGCGCCAAACGGGCCGCCGCTCTGTTCATCTCGCCCACCCGGTCCGCCGTGCCGTAGTCCTGCTGAGAAATCCGGTTGGCATTAAAGGAATTGGTCGAAACGATGCTGGCTCCCGCTTCTAAATAAGCGCGATGGATATCCCGAATCAAGCCGGGCCGAGTCAGACAGAGCAGGTCATGATTTGCTTCCTCTACCAAAGCATGCTGAATCATGGTGCCCATGGCGCCATCTAAAATGTACATCCTCCCAAAAAGTAAACAGCTTTGACTATTGGGTAAGTCCGCTGATTTTCTCGAATGAGGCATCCACTCCTTCGAGCAGTTCCCTGTTTATCGCTTTATAGTATAATTTTTTAGGATTATCTTGAGGATGGTTGACTTTGGCGTAGAGTCTATTCCGGAGTTCTACCGCGTCTTGAATAATCTGTATGGCTTCTTCGCGTTTCTTATCGGGATAGAGGTACATAAATGTACAACAATCCGAAATAACCTCCTCTACCAGAAAGTCAATATCTTTTTTTAATCTTCTTAAACTTGCCATTATAACTATATTTTTACTATTCCTATTCCGGGCTTATCGTTAAGGGTAATTTTACCGTCCACAATCTTCATGCCGCTATAAACATCATTGGTAATCAGCAGGTTTCCGTCCAAGTCCGCCCACTCCATCTGGGGCGCTAATTGAGCGGCGGCAGAAATGGCGCAGGAGGTTTCGGTCATGCAGCCAACCATCAGGCGCATACGCAAGGCTTGAGCCAAACTCACCATCTCACGCGCCTCGCGCATACCGGTGCATTTCATCAGTTTAATGTTAATGCCCGTAAAGGCGCCTTTGAGTTTGGGCACGTCTGTCAAGCGTTGACACGACTCATCGGCAATCACAGGAAGGGGACTCCGCTCAGTGACCCAAGCCGCCTCGTCCAACCACAGCTTAGGCATAGGTTGTTCTATCATGTTGACGCCATGCTCTTTGAGCCAATAAATCATCTCAAGTGCATAATGCTTGTCTTTCCATCCTTGATTGGCGTCCGCGGCAATGGGGGTATTGGTTACGCTGCGGATGGTGTTAATCATCATCTTATCGGTGGCCTCGTCAACGCCCAATTTCACTTTAATCACCTTGTAAGGAGACGCCTCGCGGGTCTTTTGCCGCACCACCTCTTCTGTGTCCAATCCTATGGTAAAGGAAGTGTTGGGAGTAGTATCGGGATTAAATCCCCAAATCTTCCACCACGGCTGCCCCATGATTTTTCCTACCAAATCGTGCAAAGCAATGTCAACCGAAGCCTTAGCGGCGGTGTTGTTAATCGCCACACTTTCCAAGTAGGTCATGATATCCTCGATTTCAAAGGGAGATTTAAACCGGCTCAAGTCTACCCTTCTCAAAAACGCTATTACCGAGGCTTGGTTCTCTCCCAAATAAGGAGGCATGGCCGCCTCTCCGTAGCCGGTATATCCGTCGTAGGTAATCTTGGTAAGTACGATAGGGGTGGTGGTTCTGGTGAAATTGGCAATGGTAAAGGGATAACGCAACAATGCGTCATAAGGTTCAAAAGTCAGCTCCATCTTTGGGGAAGCCGTTGCCCTGCGGGCCTGTCCAAATAATTTGACAGGATTGCTTACCGCTGTGGCAGCTACCGCCAAAGCGCCTGTTCTTAAAAAATTTCTTCTTGAAAACATGTTCTAATTATTCTATTTACAATGAATGATTTATTGATACCAAGGGTGGTTTTTAACGGATACGATTCCTTTATCCTTATCTACCATATTGACGTAGCGCTTTGCGCGTATTAAACTTTCGGCGGTGGTGGTATAGTTGGGTTCGCCGGGAATCAAATTGTCTATGGTAACAGAGGCAAAGGAACTGTTGGAGTGGATGAACTGCCCCTTTTCTATGTATATTCCCACATGGGTGATGCGCTCGGGGGAACGCTCTGTGGCCCTGCTGCCAAAGAAAAGGAGGTCGGCAGGTTGCAGGTTATCCAAGCCTTCTGTAATGTCCACCTCTTCCCCCACCCGCGCTTGCTGGGAAGCGTCTCTGGGAGTAATCACGCCGTTCAAGTAAAAGCAACTCTTTACAAAACCGCTGCAATCTATTCCTTTGATGGATGTTCCGCCCCAAAGGTAGGGGAATCCGAGAAATTGTCTGCTGGTTGCCACCACATTGGCGGCAGTAGGATTGCATTGTTTGAGCCAATCGCTAAATTTTTGCGCGTCTGCTTTGGGTACAAATGCCGATTTTCCGTCGGGCAATACTACCCTGTAGTAGGCGCCCCGCTCTCCGTCGGCCTTGGCAATACAGCCCCAAACGCCATCGCGAACCACGGCGGAAGTCGCTGAGGGTTGTTCCCTAAAAAGCGTATAATGAGTGGTAATAATAATCTTGTCTGCTTTGTTCCAGTCGTCAAACTCCTCTTTGGTCATGGCTTGCACCGCGTTGTTTATCCAAGAAATATATCCTTCCGGCGTAATAACACGTATCCAACTGCCGCGTTTCTCAAGGAGTCGCAGGGGCATGCCCATAAGGGTTTGGGTGTCCATTTCGGCAGAATGGCTCGGCGGATTACGAATGTTGGAAACAGCCAAACTTGTAACCCCATATGTCTTTTCTCCCAAAGCCGGGTCCGGCAAGAGCTTAATACTGTCTAACAGAGTAATGCCCTTGGCTTTTGCCGCTTCTACCAAGGCTTCTTTGGCCTCGGGTTGGGTAGTGGCTCCTTTGGCTATATAGACGCCTTTGTTAAGGGTGTCGGCTATAAAGTTCGCCTCAAAAATCCGGTCTCGTCTATCGGGGGCATGGCTTCTCCTGACCTCGTCCGACAAAGCTTTAAGTTGCACAAGGTTACTATCTTCTTTGGTCGTGGGGCAAGAACAGGCGCCCACAAGAAACAGGAGGCTTGTACACAGTACAATGGTTTTTTTCATGGTAAATCGGTTTTATAATGTATAATGTTTATGTGGCACAAAGGTAGCATTTTTTTTGTTGTCTATTGCCGCCAAAACAATCATTATACTAAATTTGCCACAAATTTTACGTTTTGGATACTGCCCCTCATATATTTCCCGAAGGAAAGCGCTACCGCTCTTTTGCCTCATACATTAAAGCCCGTTACGGGGGACGGCTGCAAAAAGTGGTGATAGACGCCGGATTCAGTTGCCCCAACCGAGACAGGACGCTGGGAGTGGGCGGTTGTACTTACTGCTTGAACGATGCCTTTCATCCCGCCTACAGCCATCCGCAAGTGGCTTTGCACCGCCAGATTGACGAAGGTATTGTTTTTCATCGCAAACGATATGCCCGCGCTCAAGGATATTTAGCTTATTTTCAATCCTATTCCAATACCCACGCCTCTTTGGAGCGGCTCAAGGAGGTGTATGAAGAAGCTTTGAGTCATCCCCAAATCTCCGGATTGGTCATCGGCACCCGCCCCGACTGTGTGGACGCTCCCAAACTCGACTATTTGGCGGAGCTGGCGCGCAAACATATTATTTTTATTGAATACGGAATCGAATCGTGCTACGACCGTAGTCTGCAACGCATTCGCCGCGGACACACCTTTGAGCAGGCGCAGGAAGCTGTGGTACAAAGCGCCAGACGCGGCCTGCAAACAGGGGCTCATTTTATTTTTGGACTGCCGGGGGAAACCAAAGACGATATGATGCGCACCGCCTACATCATTGGCGCCCTGCCCCTTACCTCCGTCAAATTTCACCAGCTCCAAATCATCAAAGGCACGGAGATGGAAGCGGAATATCGGCAACGCCCCAACGACTTTATCACTTTTAGCCTGCTTGAATATATAGACTTTTTTATAGACTTTTTGGAACGGTTTAACCCGACCATTGCCATCGAGCGTTTTGCCGGCGAGGTTCCGCCAAGGTTTGTAAGCCATACCCCTTGGGGCTTGGTTCGTTACGCAGATTTGGTCAAGATGCTTGAAAAAAGATTGGAGGAGCGAAATACCCTGCATGGGAGGTATTATAATTTTTCTTATATTTGACAAAAATTTACAGTTTATTATGAAAATTAAGCAGCTTGTAAACAGGATATTACCATCGAAAAAATGGAAAATAATGGCAATTATTATTTCCGGAATTACCGTGGGGAGTCTTGCGCTGCTCCTGCACATGATGAAGATGCATACCTATCTTGGCGATGAACCCTCTGCCTGTGTAAATTGCCATATTATGGCGCCTTATTATGCAACATGGTTTCATGGCTCTCATGCGCGTTCAACCACCTGCAACGATTGCCATGTGCCTCAAGATAATCTCATCAAGAAATGGGCGTTCAAAGGCACCGACGGGTTAAAACATGCGGCGGCATTCATCTCTTTTAGTGAACCGCAAGTGATTAGGGCGCACGATGGAAGCTCAAACGTAATCATGAACAATTGCATCCGTTGCCATGAACAGTTGAATACCGAATTTGTATCTGCGGGGCGCATCAATTACATGATGGCTAAAGCCGGAGAAGGAAAAGCCTGTTGGGATTGCCACCGCGAAACGGGGCACGGCATGGGCAACAGTCTTTCATCTACGCCAAACGCCTTGGTTCCCTATCCCGACTCGCCCGTACCTGCATGGCTGCAAAAAGTAACGAAATTAAAAAAATCTAATTAATAAAACTATGGAAAATAAGAAGCTTAAATCGTGGCAAGGATGGACATTGTTCATCGCCTCAATGGCGGTAGTCTTTTTTTTGGGACTGGTTACTTCATCTCTGATGGAACGGCGGGCCGAAGTTGTTAGCGTTTTCAACAACAAAAGAGTCGAAATCACAGGGATAGAGGCACGAAATGAAGTATTTGGCGAAAATTACCCACGTCAATACAGGTCGTGGCGCAACACCGAAAGAACAGACTTTAGAAGTGAGTTCAACAGCAGCGAAGCGGATGATATTTTGGCAGAACGCCCCAACATGGTTGTTTTATGGGCCGGGCACCCATTCTCAAAAGATTATTTAGCCCCGCGTGGACACATGCATGCTGTTGAAGATGTTCGCGTTTCATTGCGTACAGGCGCTCCCATGTCTGAGGACGAAGGACCGCAAAACGCCTCCTGCTATTCGTGTAAAACTCCGGATATTCTCCGGTTTACAGAAGATGGGGCAGAGGAGTTTTACACACACAAATGGGCGGCTTACGGAGACGAAATGATAAACCCGATTGGCTGCGCCGATTGCCATGAGCCGGAAAACATGAATCTTCAAATCACCCGTCATGCTTTGATTGAAGCTTTCGAGCGTCAAGGAAAAGATATTAAAAAAGCGACCCTTCAAGAAATGCGTTCATTGGTTTGCGCACAGTGCCATGTTGAGTATTACTTTAGAGGAGACGGAAAATACATCACACTCCCATGGGATAAGGGCATTACGATGGAGGATATGGAAAATTATTATGATGAGATTGGCTTTTCCGATTTCATCCATGCCCTAAGCAGGGCGCCCATCATAAAAGCGCAACACCCCGATTATGAAATCGCCGAATTGGGTATTCACGGACAGCGGGGCGTTTCGTGCGCCGATTGCCACATGCCGTATAAAAGCGAAGGCGGCGTGAAATTCAGCGACCACCACGTCAGAAGTCCGCTGGCCATGATTGACCGTACCTGTCAAGTTTGCCACCGCCAAAGCGAAGAAACGTTGCGTAACAATGTTTACGAGCGTCAACGCAAAGCAAGTGAAACACGTAATCGTTTGGAAACAGAATTGACAAAAGCGCATATCGAGGCAAAATACGCATGGGATAAGGGGGCAACCCAAGCGCAGATGCAAGAAGTGTTACAACTGCTCCGCCAGTCGCAATGGCGTTGGGATTTTGGGGTGGCGTCGCACGGCGGCTCATTCCATGCGCCGCAAGAGGTACAGCGTATTTTGGCATGTGGATTGGATAGAGCGCTGCAAGCCCGTTTAGCAATATCGAAAGTGTTGGCAAAAAACGGATTTACAGGCGAAGTCCCCATGCCCGACATATCAACCAAAGAAAAAGCACAGGCTTATATCGGCTTGAATATGGACAAAGAACGCGCCGACAAAGCGAGATTTTTGGAAACAATTGTTCCGCAATGGTTGGAAAAGGCTAAAAATGTGGAATAGACCATGGGGATATAAAGAGGGTTTTGCCATCAATGGAGGGCTTCTGCTTGTTGGGATACTGCTGCAACTTGCCATAGGGCGGGTGAATCTTGAGGTATTGACGTATCCCGTTAATCTTATCTCATTGGTCATATTTGGGGCAGGGTTGGCAGCCATGCATTTGGCTTCAAAAAAACTGTATCTCTTTCGCCTGTTAAGTTCCTTTCAATTTGCGCTGCCTTCCATGGTCAGCGTGGTCATTCTTGTAATCTTCATGGGACTTTCGCCTCAATTTCAATCCCATGCGGAACTGCCGGGGATGATGGGGCGCTTGGGAATCATGCAAATGCTGTCGGCATGGTATTTTGTGTTGGTTTTCTCGTGGTTTATAGTCATACTGGGAATGGTTGTTGTCAAAAGAATAAGCCGTTTCCATATAAAGAGCGACATTCCCTTTGTACTGAATCATCTGGGATTATTGATTGCCCTGCTGTGCGGGGCATTAGGCAGCGCCGATATACAACGACTAAAGCTTACGGCCTCTGTCGGCAAGCCCGAATGGAGGGCTTTTGACAGCCGCGGCAATATGCTTGAATTGTCCTTAGCCATCGAGTTACACCATTTTACCATAGATAAATACCCGCCCAAACTGATGTTGGTAGACAACGAAACGGGAAGAATACTCCCCGAAGGAAAACCTGCAAACATATTGGCCGATGACGATTTTACGGAAGGGACATTACTCGACTGGCGGATAACCGTCGAAAAACGCATCGAAGGCGCGGCGCGCGTGTTTGCCGGCGATACCATTAAGTATGTCGAATACCCCTCCATAGGCGCAACCTGTGCGTTGTACGTCAAAGCGATAAACACGAAAACCCACCGGCAACAGGAAGGCTGGGTGAGCTGCGGCAGTTTTATGTTTTCCCATCAAGCGTTGCGGTTAGATGAACGGCTGAGCTTGATTATGCCCGACAGAGAGCCGCGCCGTTATGCTTCTGATGTTACGGTGTATACGCAATCAGAAAAAATCATCCATGGAGTTATCGAGGTAAACAAGCCTTTACAGGTAGAGGGCTGGAAAATTTATCAGCTGAGTTATGACCAAAGTATGGGCAAATGGAGTACCATCAGCATTTTTGAATTGGTGCGCGACCCATGGCTGCCGGCAGTGTATGCCGGCATTTGGATGATGCTCGCCGGGGCGGTATGTATGCTTGTTTTTCCAAAAAAACGCAAGGAGGACGAGGTATGAGTTGGGATTATTTTGTTTATTTTGCCATCGTTTCACTGATTTTCTGGATTATAGGAGCAGTGGCCGCATGGAAAAACACACAGGCGTGGAAAGTGTATGTTCCTACAATCGTCGGTTTGTTGGTATTTTTTGCGTTCATTCTGTCTATGTGGATTTCTTTGGAGCGCCCGCCCATGCGCACCATGGGCGAGACCCGTCTATGGTATTCATTCTTTTTGCCGGTCGCAGGGTTAATCACCTACAGCCGCCGGAAATATAAATGGATACTGACTTTTAGCGTAATCATGGCATTTGTGTTTATTTGCGTCAATATTTTTAAACCCGAAATACACAATAAAACCTTGATGCCCGCTTTGCAAAGCCCGTGGTTTGTCCCGCATGTAATCGTTTACATGTTTGCCTACGCCATGCTGGGAGCTGCGGCAGTAACGGCAATATATCTTTTGTTCCTCAAGAAAAAAGCCGTTCAAGCCAAAGAAATGGAATTATGCGACCAACTTGTTTACACAGGATTTGCATTTTTAACATTGGGAATGTTGTTTGGGGCGCTTTGGGCAAAAGAGGCATGGGGGCACTACTGGTCTTGGGACCCCAAAGAAACATGGGCCGCCGCAACATGGTTAGCCTACTTGATTTACATTCATTTCCGCTTGCACAAGCCCATGAAATATCATGTTGCGCTTGTCATTATGTTGCTCTCATTTCTTGCTTTGCAAATGTGTTGGTATGGCATCAATTGGTTGCCAACAGCCGCCAACAGTATTCACACCTATTTTTGACCTACTCAAATTTTTTCCTACCTTTGTGAGTTAATAAATACCCATATGCTATGATATCCGACAGAATCGTTTTTGAGGGACTTACTTTTGACGACGTATTATTAATCCCGGCTTATTCTCAAGTGCTTCCCAAAGAAGTGTCCATCCGGACGCGGTTTTCTAAAAACATTACGCTCAGTACGCCCTTGGTGTCGGCGGCCATGGACACGGTGACAGAGGCCGAATTGGCCATTGCCATGGCCCGCGAAGGAGGGATTGGCGTGATTCACAAAAACATGTCTATTGAACGCCAAATGGAGCATGTGCGCAGGGTAAAAAGGGCGGAAAACGGGATGATTTATGATCCTATTGTGATTCATCGTAATGCAACAGTAGGAGATGCCATGCGCCTAATGGCAGAGCATCATATCGGCGGGATCCCGGTAGTGGACAAAAACAGAAAACTCATTGGCATTGTCACCAACCGCGACCTGCGGTTTCAAGACAACATGTCTGTTCCGATTACAGAGGTCATGACTTCGGAACACCTCATCACCACCAAAAAGGGAGGAGATTTGCAAAGCGCCACCCAATTACTCCAAAAGTATAAAATCGAAAAGCTGCCGGTAGTGGATGAAGACAACATATTGGTTGGTCTGCTTACCTATAAAGATATTACCAAAATTAAAGACAACCCCGACGCCAGTAAGGACGAAATGGGACGGCTAAGGGTAGCCGCTGCCGTTGGCGTGAATCACGACACTTTGGACAAGGTGGAGAAACTGATTGCGGCCGGCGTAGATGCGGTGGTAATAGATACCGCGCACGGTCATTCCGAATCGGTCCTTAGTATGGTACGATCCGTCAAAAATACCTTTAAGAACTTGGAAGTTTTGGCCGGAAACATTGCCACCGGAGCCGCCGCCAAGGCGCTTGTTGACTGTGGTGTAGACGGCATCAAAGTGGGGATTGGGCCCGGTTCGATATGCACCACCCGCGTAGTAGCGGGCGTGGGTGTTCCCCAACTGAGCGCTATTTTGGACGCAGCCCAAGCCGTTAAAGGCACAGGGGTGCCCATCATAGCAGATGGGGGCATCCGCTACTCGGGCGATGTGGCAAAGGCTTTGGCGGCAGGCGCCGAAACCATTATGGCAGGGTCGCTTTTTGCGGGAGTCGAAGAGTCTCCCGGAGAGACCATCATCCTTAATGGACGTAAGTTTAAGTCCTACCGCGGCATGGGCTCTCTTGAAGCGATGCAGCAAGGCTCCAAAGACCGCTATTTTCAAGACATGGAAGAAGACGTTAAAAAATTGGTGCCCGAAGGAATTGTGGCGCAAGTACCCTATAAAGGAACGCTGAACGAGGTTTGTTATCAGTTGATTGGAGGACTACGCGCCGGTATGGGTTATTGCGGGGCCCCCGATTTGGAAGCCCTCCGCCGGGTTGAATTTGTGCGCATCACTTCTGCCGGAGTTATCGAAAACCATCCCCACGACGTAACCATCACGCGCGAAGCGCCTAACTACAGCAGATAGATTATGTCTAAGTTCTTCCCCTTCATCCTCCTTTTAGCTCTTCAAGCCTGCTCTTGGCTGCCCTTTAGACCCCAAATCGATGTGGTAGCCCAAGTCAATAAAAAACAATTATTGGCTTCCGATGTAGCCGCCTTGATTCCCTCCGGACTTCCTCGGGAAGACAGTTTAAACATGCTGCGTCAATACATAAATAGCTGGGCATTAGCTCATTTAATGGAGGCCAAAGCCCAAAAAGAACTCCCCAAAGAACAGAGAGACGTTAGTCAAGCTTTGGAAGAATACCGTCGCTCGCTTTTGGTGTTCCGTTACGAAAAAAGTTATGTGGAAACCCGTATAGATACCCTTATCACTCAAGCCGAACTCAAACAATTTTACAACGACAATCAAGCCCTCTTTGTCCTAACCGAGCCATTGGTCAAAGTCCGCTACATTAAAATGGGACTCAACTCCCCTTATTTGGAAACGGTACGATCTTTGTACCGTAGTCGGTCCATAGAGAGTACATACCAATTAGAACAAATGGCCCAACATGCCGCGGAAAAATACGAAACGTACAATGACGGATGGATCAGCATTTTTACCCTGTCCCAAGACCTTCCTGTCACCACAGAGGAACTTATCCGCGCCATTGGCAGAGGCCATTTGGAATGTAATGACAACTTTTCTGCCTATTTTGTAACTATGGTAGAAACGGTTCCGGCGGGAAGTCCCGCCCCCATAGAATACGAAGAAGCCTCTATACGCAACATCATCTTTGGGAAACGCAAACAAGCGCTCATCAAAAACTTAGAGCAGGAAGTGCTGAACGATGGGTGGAAGACCAATCAATTAAAAGTATACATCAACAATAATGAATAGAATCATCCCTCCATTTTTACTTGCCGCCGTTTTGCTTTGTTTTCCGGCGCCCACACAAGCCCAACAATACGGTAATGGGCTTATTGATAAAGTTGTAGCCATCGTAGGCAATGAAGTAATCCAGCTGTCCACCATAGAGGGCGAGGTACGGGATATGATGGTTCAAGGTGTGGTTTCCGACAGGAACATACGCTGCAAAGTGCTTGAAAACATGTTGGTCCAAAAGCTGCTGCTCAATCAAGCCCGACTTGACAGTATTCCCATGCGCCACGACATAGTAGAGCAGAATTTGGACGAAAGAATCCAGTATATGAAGTCGGCCCTTGGAGGCGAAAAGGGCGTGGAAAATTACTACAACAAACCTCTTTTCAGACTCAGACAGGACTGGAGGGAGTTGTTGGGCGAACAAGTACTCACCATGGGGATGCGACAAAAACTCCAAGAGGCCCATCCTCCCCTTACGCCCAAAGAAGTAGAAATATTTTACAATCAGGTAGACAAAGACAGCCTCCCTATTATACCCATCCAGTACCAAATTCGACAGATTGTAATTTATCCTCCTAAAGAAGAGGCTGTTTTATTAGTACAGGAACGTCTGCTTGAGTTTAGGGAACGGATTCTGAACGGAAGCAGTTTTGCCGCCTTAGCCTCTGCCTATTCAGAAGACCTTGGAACCGTGCTTCGTGGTGGAGAACTGGGGCTAACCGCCAAGCAATTTTTCCATCCTCCTTTTGCGGATGCCGCCATGGCCCTTAGGCCCGGGCAAGTCTCTCAAATTGTGGAAACCCCCGACGGTTTTCACTTGATACAACTCATAGAAAAGACAGAGGACGAGATGTTCAACGCCCGTCATATCCTGCTCCGCCCCAAATTTAGCAACGAGATTCGTCAGAAAGCTTTTAGGACCCTCGACAGTTTAAAGAGCCAAATCCTCGCAGACAGCATTACCTTTGAGTTGGCGGCTGTCCAATATTCCATGGACCCCAAGTCGAGGAACAGCAGAGGCTTGGTGGCAGACGAAAACACCGGCTCTACCTTCTTTGAGAAAGACCAGCTTAATCCGGCCGATTACAATGCCTTGCGCAACCTTCAACCCGGTCAAATTTCAGATACCTATGAAGCTACCGATTCGGGGCTGACTCCGGGACGCCCCAATGACGGAAAATCGGGAAATACCGTGTATAAAGTCATCAAATTAGAAAGAATTATTCCGGCCCATCCCGCCAATATCAAAGAGGATTATCAAGTAATCCTCGACTTTGCCACCAACCAGCGATTAGAAAAAGTGGTGGAGGATTTTATTGCCCAAAAGCAAAAAACCACCTACATCCGAATCGACCCGCTCTTTTGGGAATGTCCCTTCCAGCGCCCCGGCTGGATAAAATAAGCCAAGCATGAAAGGACTGCGTTTTCTGTACGGCAGTGTACTCTGTGTCTTTGTTTTTGTTTGCGGCTTTGCCCGCCAACAGCAGGACAAGGAAGAGAACCGTATAATCCTTATCGGCGCCCATAAAATGGAGCAGTTTTCAAAAGACGGCATCATGTACCGTCGAGCCAGCGGCCAAGCCAGATTCCTGCACAACGATACCTATATCCTCTGCGACACAGCTGTTTATGACCCCCAAAACAATATTGTGGACGCCAAAGGCAATGTGCAGGTGATTCAAGAGCAAACCCAACTGAGGGGAGAAACCCTGCATTATGTGGGAAACGACAACTTGGCCCAAGTTCGCGGCCCCTTGGTTGAACTCTTTGACCAAGATGGTAATCGTTTGCGTACTAAATATTTAGACTTTAACACCAAAGACAGTATCGGGATTTTTTATAATGGGGGAAGCATGGTAGATAGTGATGGCAATGTGTTAGAAAGCCACACCGGACGCTATTTTTCCAAGGAAAAACGCTTTGAATTTGAACAGTCGGTAGAGATGTTTACCGATACCGTTACCGTTAAGTCCGATTTTGCCCAATACCAGACGGATACCCGTGTCGTCACCCTTACCGGCCGGGTACACGCATGGCATACAGACGGCTACCTTAGGTCGGAACACGGTTTGTACAAGCGGGACCAAGAAGTTTTTCGTTTTAATCAAAACGTGTACGTACAAACAGACCGTCAAGAAATTTGGGCCGATACCCTTTATTTTGACCGGATACATACCAAAGGTTCGCTCTACGGAAATATTCAAGTGTTAGACACCATTCAAGCCATTATCCTCTTGGGCGACGAAGGGCATTTTGAGCAAAACCCCCAAAAGGCAATGCTTACCCGAGACCCTGTTTTCATTACCTACGACGTAGACGACAACAATGTGAGGGACACGACCTTTGTCCGTGGCGACACCCTGCGTTTGATAAGCCTGCCCAGATATCAAGTAGACAGTACAGAAGTAGAAGCCGCCCGAGCCAGACTCCACCTGCTCCTTCCCCCGCCGGAAGTTCCGGAATCGGAAGTTCTGGAGCCAAAAGCTGCCCTCTTGGACACCCTTCGGAATCTTCCTTTGCTACCTGTACCCTCCATACAAACGGAGCCCTTAGACACCCTCAGCCAAAACGGGCCTCCTGTTGATACGGTAAACGCTGCGCCGCCGGATTCTCTGATGCAGCTTCCGCCCTTAGACAGCACCAAGATTCATTTTATATACGCCCATCCCCGTGTAAAAGCCTACCGTTCTAATGGGCAAGGACTTTGCGATTCACTTGTATATAATAGTTTAGACTCAACCATAAGGCTATACGGCCAACCCGTACTTTGGCACGAAAAAAATCAATTTTCTGCCGACAGTATACAATTCTTCCTGCAAAACAGCCAAATCTCCCGGGCAGACCTTTTCTCGTCTTCCTTTATTATTGCTCAAGAAGATTCCCTGCTCTTTAACCAAATCAAGGGCAAGGATATGATTGGATATTTTCGCAACAACGAAATCTATTCATTTGAGGTGCTGTCCGATGTAGAACTCATCTACTGCATTCGCGAAGACGACTTGATTACCTCTATGAACCTTGCGGAAAGCCAGCGATTGGTTGTCACCCTTAAAGACCGTCAAGTGCAGCGCTTGCATTACTATCAGCATACCAAAAGCAATGTATATCCCCTCTATGAACTAAACTCCGATAAACGCCGGCTGACTCATTTTGACTGGAGGGCTGACGAACGACCCGCAGACCGCTTTGCCATTACCCAACGCAGCATCCGTCCTTCTGTTCCGGAGACCGCCCCCCAAGAGCCTAAGCCTCTTTTTCCCTTTACCGACGTCTTCTTTCCCGGCCACATTCCTCTACCGGTCCCGACCCCTACTCCTCCTGCCGACACCACCGGCATCTCCCCTCTGGACGGGCCACCCCAAGACAGCCTGCCGCCATTTTATCCCATCCTTGACTCCCTGCCTTATCCCATACTTCGCGACACCATTCGCATAGATTCTATCCGCTTGGATTCCACTCGCATAGATTCCATCGCCCTTGACCTGCCCCCCGCAGACGCGCCCGCAGATACGCTCGCCAACATGCTTGCAATCACACCGACAGTCGCCCAAGATTCCGAGGCCGTCAAACTTTCCCGCAAGGAACTCCGCCTCCAGCGCAAGGCCATTCGTAAAGAAAAAGCCGCCCAAAGAAAAGCGGAACGCCTCCTCCGCAAACAACAACGAATTACCAGACAAACAGGGGCAGTCCCCCCATCATAGATTTTACTTGAGTCCTTACGGCAGCTTGTTCTGTTTGGTTGTCGGGCTGACTCAAAATCCGGTCTACCAAATGAACCATCGGTTCCATGTCTTTTTCTTTGAGTCCACGGGTGGTTATGGCCGGAGAACCTACGCGGATGCCCGAAGTTTGGAAGGGAGAACGGGAATCGAAAGGCACCATGTTTTTATTTACGGTAATATCGGCCAATACCAATGCTTTTTCGGCAGCCTTTCCCGTGAGTTCGGGAAATTTGCTGCGCAGGTCAATGAGCATCATATGGTTGTCTGTTCCTCCCGACACCACTTTATACCCCCGCTCCATAAAAGCGGCAGCCATGGCAGCGGCGTTCTTTACCACCTGCTCTTGATAAGTAACAAATTCGGGTTGGAGGGCTTCGTAAAAAGCAACAGCTTTAGCGGCAATTACATGCTCTAAAGGACCTCCTTGAATACCCGGAAATACGCTCGAATTAATCACCGCCGACATCATCTTGGTCTCTCCTTTTGGCGTCTTTATGCCCCAAGGATTTTCAAAGTCCTTGCCTATAATGATAATTCCTCCGCGGGGCCCGCGTAAGGTTTTATGGGTGGTAGAGGTTACTATGTGCGCATGTTTTACCGGATTGTCCAAAAGACCGGCAGCAATCAGTCCGGCAGGATGGGCCATATCTACCAAAAAGAGGGCGCCTACCCTGTCGGCAATGGCGCGCATACGGGCGTAGTCCCATTCTCTGGAATAGGCCGAAGCGCCGCCCACAATTAACTTGGGCTTATGTTCCAAAGCCTTGCGCTCCATATCGTCATAGTCTACGTAACCTGTCTTTTCGCACACTCCATAAGCTATTGCCTTATACAGGATGCCCGACATGTTTACCGGAGACCCGTGGGTAAGGTGTCCGCCGTGGGCCAAATCCAAGCCCATAAAGCTGTCGCCGGGCTTGAGGCAGGCCATAAAAACGGCCATATTGGCCTGTGCCCCCGAATGGGGCTGCACATTGGCGTATTCCGCATCAAAAAGCTGGCAAAGACGGTCTATGGCCAACTGTTCGGTTTGGTCTACGACTTCGCAACCACCGTAATAACGGGCGCCCGGATAACCTTCGGCATACTTATTGGTCAGCACCGAGCCCATGGCCCCAAGCACCTGCGGGCTTACAAAATTTTCTGAGGCAATCAACTCTATGCCATTGGATTGTCGGGCTATTTCCTTACGAATCAGGTCAAAAATTTGTACGTCTTGTTTCATATAATAATCATTTTTCTACATCAAGATTGAAACTCCAAAGATATACAAATTTTGAATATCTGTGATGTATTATCGGATATGGTCTCGAGTGCTAAAATCTTTGGCAAAAACCTGTAGGTATGCCTTGCCCGTCTCTGTCCACCTTTCTACCTCTGTTCCTGCTTGATAAATGAGACTGCGGCCCACATTGTCAAAAGCGATACGGGCGCTGTCGGCAACAAGGCCAAAACCGTCGTTGTAGGCGTACCATGCAAAAGGAACTACGGGCGTTCCAAGTATATCCTTGCTAAAGCGATAGTTGTCTCCATGTAGCCCCAACTGATGCAGAAGTGTGAGGGAAATATCGGTTTGTCCTGCAATCGTGGTGATTACCGTGTCTGCCTTAGCGATTGCGCCGCCTAACCACAACATGGGAATGTGAAATTTCTCGGGCACATGATAGGGCAGGTTTCCGGGATGACGCGACCCGTGGTCGGATGTAACTACAACCAAGGTGTGCGGCCACCAATCGGTTTGACGGGCGGCTTCTATAAAATCGCCCAGCGCCTTGTCGGCATAATAGACCGAGTTGAGAAACAGATGTTCGTCGTCGTTGCCCTCAATGACCGTAGGCATGGGTACCGTAAAAGGCTCATGGCTGCTGAGCGTAATAAAGGCCTTGAAAAAGGGAGGCGAGGTATGGTTGCACACTTCTAACAATTTTTCAAATACCCAATGGTCGGGTACGCCCCATTTGGTTCCCCTGTAAGTTTCGGGGGGAAAATCTTGGCGGGTAATTACCCTATCATAGCCGGCATTGCCCAAATAAGCCGCGATATTGGAAAAAAGGACATCGAAACCGCTCACAAATTCTGTATGGTAGCCCGCTTGTTTGAAGTCCTTGTTGAGGTAAGGCAATTGGCGGGTTTTCTCTGTAAAATTAATTACTTTGGCCACCGGATGTACCGGATAACCGTTTAATATACCGAGTATTCCTTTATCGGTACGGTCACTGTTGGCGTAGAAATTCGAGAAAACAATGCCCTCTTTGCACAGCCGGTTCAGATTGGGCGTTACATCCGGCAAGCCGCCCAAAGGCTCTATCAGTCTGTTGGAGAAACTTTCCAAAATGATGATGATTACGTTGGGCCGGGCCTCTTTCAAAAGGA
>WRBG01000024.1 GCA_009784635.1 Bacteroidales bacterium
TACGACCACCTTACCCGCATACCGGGGGTGCGGATAGACAGGAGCGATCGGGGGACATTTGTTACGATACGCGGTTCGGGTTCTTTTTACGGGGGGAGTAGGCCCTTGATAGTTGTTGACGATATGGTAGTCGAAGATAACACGATGCCCCTAATCGGTACTTCGTATTTAGAGATAGTCAGTATCAATAATATTGCCCAAATAGATGTGTTAAGAGGAGCGGAGGCTTCCATTTTTGGCGTGCGGGGCTCCAACGGAGTGATTGTTATCCATACCAAAAGAGGCGAAATTACCGATAATATCGCCTCCCAACCCTTTCACATTAAAACCCTCTTGCCCTTAGGCTTTCAACCTCCGGCAGAATTTTATGCACCCAAATATGAGACCGCCGCGCTGCGCAACAGCCCTAAGCCCGACCTGCGCACCACCATCCACTGGCAACCCGTTGTGCAGACCAACAGCTTGGGCGAGGCATCGTTTGAATTTTACACCGCAGACGAGCCCGGGTCCTACACGGTAATCATAGAGGGCCTATGCAGAGACGGACAGATTATCCGCGTAGTTTCAGTTAACAAATGCAACTTTAGGTAGAGAAAAAATCTCTTGATGGGGCGCGCCCCACCGAGAGATTTAGGAAAAATTTCTACTTTTAAGTTGCTATGAAAAAAGTACATTTAACCCGAGAGCAAAGGTACGCCATTTCTGCGATGTATCAACAAGACAGTACCCAAAAACAAATCGCCGAGTTTGGAAGGTATACCAAAAAATCGGCTTGGGATTCAGTCATGTAATAATCTAAACGAAAGTTGACCCTTAGGTTTTGCTTTTGGGGCATAGGCCATAGTAAGACCCAGCAGGAATGAGGTAAAGCAGAGTAGTTTTTTCATCGCTAAAGTGTATTTGTCACAAATGTGGCTATAATTTTGCAAAATATTTTGTACTTTTGGCGGATTAACGGATTAACTCATGAAACGCAGAAATTTTTTAAAGACGGCTGTGGCCGGCGCTGTGGCCGGTTCTGTCCGATTACAACACGCTACATTGTTTGCCAAAGGCAGGGAACAGGATAAGCCCTGTGATTTGGTGGCGGTTATGGGAGGAACTCCCGTAGAGATGTATGAGCGAGCCATAGCATCCTTGGGAGGTATGGCCAAATATGTAAAAAGAGGACAAAAGGTAGTGGTTAAGCCCAATATAGGCTGGGACAAGACGCCGGAAGAAGCCGCCAACACCAATCCGGAATTGGTAGCTGCCATTGTCAGAGATTGCCTAAAGGCCGGAGCATCGGAAGTAACCGTATTTGATAACACTTGCGACGAATGGCAGGCCTGCTACAAAAATTCGGGCATAGAAGCTGCCGTGAGGGCTGCCGGAGCTAAGATGGCTTTTGCCCATGAGGAACGCTACTACAAAGAAGTGTCGCTCCCCAAAGCGGTGCGCATGAAAAAGACCAAAATTCATGAAGCCATTTTGGATTGCGATGTATGGTTTAATGTGCCCATACTAAAAAACCACGGAGGAGCCAAGATGACCATTGCCATGAAGAACTACATGGGTATTGTATGGGACCGCAGATTTATGCACGCCAACGATTTACAGCAATGTATTGCAGACGCGGCTTCTTACCACAAATGCCCTGCCCTGCATATCGTGGACGCCTACCGCATCATGACCCAAAACGGCCCCAAAGGCAAAAGCATAGAGGACGTACAAATGGGTAATGCCCTCTTTATTTCTCCGGACATGGTAGCGGTAGATACGGCCGCCGTCCATTTCTTTAATCAGTTTAAATCCATGACCATTAATGATGCTTCTCACATCATAAGGGGCGAGGCAATGCAGCTGGGTACGACTAAATTGGAAAACCTTAACATAGAGAGAATCAGAATTTGATTATGAGGATATATCAATGGCTCAAATGGTCCCGCGTAGCGCTTTCGCTGCTTATCCTGATTGGGATTAGCTGGTATTTTACGGGGGTAAGGGTGCAGTGGACCCAAGGATTATCGTTGTTGTTAAAAGCGCAATTTGTTCCCGCCTTTCTGTCTTCTTTAGGCGCCTCTTTGCTGGCATTGGCTTCTATTTTATTGCTGACCGTTCTGCTGGGCCGGATATATTGTTCGCTGCTTTGCCCCCTTGGGGTTTTTCAAGATGTGGTAATTCGTATCTCCCATCTGTTTAAGACCAAAAAGCAAAGACTGTTCCGCTATACCAAAGACCCAAAGTGGCTGCGCTATTCCATCTTATCGCTGACCATAATCGCTTGGATTGTTGGCTTTACGCTGCCCTTGTTGTTACTTGACCCCTACGGCAATTACGGGCGCATGGCTTCGCATCTATTTAAGCCCGTGGTCTATACCGTACACAACGGCCTGCACCACATTTGGCCGGATACCATTTATTACCAAAGCTATATTGCCGGATCAATATTAGGCTGGCTCTTGCCGGTGGCAATTTTTGTAACAGTAGTGGGAATGAGCGCTTTTAGAGGAAGGCTTTTTTGTAACAGCCTTTGTCCTGTGGGTTCCTTCTTAGGCATTATCTCCAAGTATGCCGCTTTTCGTCCGGTGGTAGATAAAAGTGCCTGTAACCATTGCGGTTTATGCGGCATGAAGTGTAAGGCAGAATGTATCAACAGCAAAGAACAACAGATAGATTACAGTCGATGTGTAGCCTGTTTCAATTGTACTTTAGCCTGTCAGCCCGAGGCGGTTCGCTTTGTGTTTAGCTGGAAAAAACAGCCCCCGCAGGAGCCGGCATCCATTCCGGTTAAGAACAATACCCGCAGGGCTTTTATAGCTGCTGCGGGGAGTATGGCAGGGGTGGCTGCTGTTTATCGGGCCGCCGGCGGTAGGTTATTGACCGGTTCTTCTTCTCCCGACACCATTGCTCCTCCCGGTGCCCGCAGCCATGCCCACCTTAAACAGTTTTGCACTTCCTGTCAAGCTTGTGTGGCGGCTTGCCCCACCCGCATTATTCAGCCTACAATCAAAGGCTATGGATTAGATGGCTGGATGTTGCCGGCCATCAACTTCCAAAACGGTTTTTGTACCTATTCTTGCAACCGTTGCAGTCAAGTTTGTCCCACCTCAGCCTTGGAGCGCGTATCTTTGGAGGAGAAAAAAATAATCCGAATCGGAAAGGCCCGATTAACATTCAGAAACTGTGTGGTAAACACAGACAGAACGGATTGCGGAGCCTGTGACGAGCATTGTCCCACCAAAGCGGTGCGCATGGTTCCATGGGGCGATACGGGCTTGCGCAGACCACAGGTAGACGTGGAATACTGTATTGGCTGCGGGGGATGCGAATTTATTTGTCCCACAACGCCCAAAGCCATTGTAGTACAGGCCCAGTCCGTACACGACACCGCCCTGCCTCCCCCAATCGAGAAGCAGCAAAGGATTCAAGTGGACGACTTTGGGTTTTAGTCACCTCCCTTAGCCATCCAACAACCTTGGGCGTAATTTTTTTGTCCGTTCCACTGCTTGCTCCTCCTGCCATGCCTTAATTAGTTTGGGGTTTCCCGACAGCAGCACTTCCGGTACTTTCCATTCTCGAAATTGGGCGGGACGGGAGTAGATGGGAGGCGCCAGCAATCCGTCTTGAAAAGAATCGCTTAGGGCGGACGTTTCGTCGGACAAAACGCCCGGAAGGAGGCGTACTACGGCGTCTGTAACTACGGCGGCGGCCAGTTCCCCTCCGCTCAGTACGTAATCTCCTATGGATATTTCTTTGGTAATCAGATGTTCACGGATTCTGTGGTCAATGCCCTTGTAATGCCCGCACAGCAGGATAATATTTTGCAGGCAGGAGAGGCGATTGGCCATGGGCTGGTCAAAAAGTTCACCGTCCGGCGTGAGGTAAATAAGTTCGTCGTAGGAGCGCTCCCGTTGCAGGGAACTGATGATGTTGTAGAGCGGCTCTACCATCAGAATCATGCCGGCGTCTCCCCCAAAGCCGTAGTCGTCTATTTGGCGGTAATTACCTTTACCAAAGGGGCGTAAGTCGTGTACAAAAACCTTGGCCAGTCCCTTGTTTTGAGCCCGTTGCATGATGGAATGTCCTAAGGGAGAAACCAACAAATCCGGAAGTACGGTGATAATGTCAATACGCATGGTTGCATGAATCATCTGCAAAAATACCATAAAATTGTAAAAAAACCTTAGTTCTGTCAGTTTTTTTGTACATTTGCAGGTTATATTATTCTATTCTGACTATGGACCAAGAGAAAACTATGCCTGCTCCGGAGGAGCAATTCGACGAGCAACAGCCCGTGGAAACTAATTTGACCCCATCTCCCGAACAACAAACGGTTGAACCAAAAATTGAGAAACAATCTTATGCCAATCTATCACTGCCCGAAATCCTTTTGGAATTTGACCGGCTGCTGAACTTAGGCGACTATGTGGAACTGCAACGCAATGCAGAGTTGCTCCGGTCGTGCTTTTATAAGGGATTGTGTAGAGAGCGGGGCGAGGAACCTGTTCCCGAAGCGCTGTCCTTTGCCTCGGACGGTCAAACTGAGCTTGTCCCCGAAGAGTCGGAGGAAACGGAATCCAAAGAGGCCATAACCGAGGCCCAAGATGAACCCCTGCTGTATGTAGAAGAAGAAAACGCTTTTAAGCGTATGTACGCCAGATTCAGGGCTATGCGTGGAGAATTTGTGAAGCAGCAAGAACTACAAAAAGAACACAACCTGCGGGTAAAGCAAACCATTATAGAAGAGCTTAAGGTGCTGGTAGAAAAGCAGGAAGACCCAAATCATACTTTTCCCGAATTTAGGGTTCTGCAAACCCGTTGGAAAGAAGTAGGCCCCGTGCCTATTGCCAACACCAAAGACATTTGGGATACCTACCAACATTATGTAGAAAAGTTTTACGATTACGTTAAAATCAATAACGAGTTCAGAGACCTTGACTTCAAAAAGAACTTGGAGCAAAAGATATTGCTTTGCGAAAAGGCAGAAGAATTATTGCTCGAATCCAGCATCGTATCGGCTTTTCATAAACTGCAAAAACTCCACGAAGAATGGAGGGAATCCGGACCGGTAGCCCGCGAACACCGCGAACAGGTTTGGGACCGTTTTAAAGCAACCACTGCTTCTATCAACAAGAAATATCAAGAATTTTTTGAGGAGCAAAAGAAAGTCCAAAAGAAAAACTTAGAGGAGAAAACCATATTGTGCGAAAAGGCAGAAGAACTGACTGCCGTAGAAACAAACGAAGCCAATGAATGGAACAGGCGCTCCAGAGAACTGGAAAAGTTGCAAAAGATGTGGAAAAGCATTGGTTTTGCGTCCAAAAAGGACAATCAGAAGATTTACGACCGCTTTAAAGCCGCCTCCAATGCCTTTCATAATGCCAAAAGGCAGTATTACTCTCAGTTCAAGCATAATATGCAGGATAACTACGAGCGCAAAATGGCCTTGTGCGAACAAGCCGAAGCCCTGCAAGACAGCGAAGAATGGCGCAAGACCTCGGACCTGCTGATTAACCTTCAGCGTCAATGGAAAGAGGTTGGGCCGGTAGCCCGCAAGCAATCCGACAAGATTTGGAAACGGTTCCGCAGCGCCTGTGATAAGTTCTTTGAGAATAAGGCCAAACATTTTAATGAGATAGATGAAAATTTTGACGATAACCTAAAAAAGAAAGAGGCGTTGATTCAAGAGATTCACAGCTATCAACCCTCTGGAAATAACAACGAAAACCTCTCGATGCTCAAAGATTTCCAACGTCGTTGGACAGAAATAGGTTTTGTTCCCATCAAAGAAAAGGAAAAACTGCAAACTGCTTACCGGCAGGCTTTAGACCTGCATTTTGGGGCCTTGCGCGCCAATGAGGGAGACAGGGGATTGGGCAAATTTAAAAAGCGGATAGAAGACATGCAGGGGGGCGGAAAATCCGACCGCGCTTTTAGGTCCGAGCGGGAGAAACTTTTGCATAAGTTCCGCCAAATGGAATCGGATATTGCTTTGTGGGAGAATAACATGGGATTCTTTGCCAAATCCAGAAACGCCGAAAGTATGATTGCCGATATGGAGCGCAAAATTGTTCAAGCCAAGGAGGAGTTGAGGTTGGTCGAAGAGAAAATTAAATTGATGGACAAACAATTGGATTAGTTTCATGAAGAAAAACAATATTATTGCGTTCTCGCTGATTGCCTTGATTTTCGCCGTTTTTTACTGGTATAATGCGCGGATGTTCAAAGAGCAGCAGCAAGAGCAGGTCAGACTTGATTCCATAGCCCGTGTCGAGCAGCAAAAATGGGCCGAAGAAGTGGCTTTACAGGCCTTGAATGACAGCCTCTTGGCCAGACAAATATCCTATAATCAAGATATTCGTTTTACCCCGACCCCAACTTCTGTTTATGGAAACAACTGGTTAGACCAAGCCAGTCAACAGGAGGAACACTTTTTTGTGCTGGAGAACGAGTTGATTAAAGTGCAATTTTCCAATAAGGGCGCCAAGCCTTATTCGGTCTTGATTAAAAAGTACCAAACTTATGGAGGAGAAGATTTGGTTCTGTTTGACGGCCCTCAAAACGACTTGTCCTTACAGTTCTACGCCAACCAGCAGCTCAATACGGCTCAGTTTTATTTTAGTCCCGTCCTGCCCCAAAGCAACTCCGGCCTTCACATGCGCCTCTATGTGGATTCTTTGGCTTATATAGAGTATGCGTATACCCTGCCCGATAATTCCTATACTTTGGATTTGGATATACGTTTTGTGGGGATGCAGTCCCTGTTTGCGAGGAGTAGCAATCAAATTGACATGCGATGGAGTATAGATATTCCCCGCATGGAAAAGGGCTACGACAACGAGAGAAATTATTCGACCATCGCCTATAAATATCCCCACAACGACAAGGTGGAAAATTTGGGGTTGAGAAAGACGGATGGCTCCTCGGAGTTTCTGAGGACAAAGTTAGAATGGGTAGCTTTTCAGCAGCAGTTTTTCTCGGCCGTTTTGGTGGCCGAACAGAGTTTTAGTTCGGGCGATTTGGAGTTTCGCTTTTATCGTGCAGACGACCCCAGTCAGTTGTTGATGAATTGCAGCGCCAACCTTCAATTGACCCTTGAACCTTCTGCTTCCGAGCCTCTTAGGTTTTTCTTCTATTTTGGCCCCAATCACTACAACACCCTAAAGAGCTACGGACGTTCCTTTGAGGGCATAGTTCCCATGGGTGGTCGGCTGATAGGCTGGATTAACAAAGGGTTTATTATTCCCATCTTTAACTTCCTAAGTCGCTATGTGGGAAATTACGGACTGATTATTCTGATTCTTACCATCCTTATTAAGGTCGTTCTTTATTATCCCAGCCATAAATCCTACCTTTCCACGGCCAAAATGCGGGTGTTGAAACCCGAAGTGGATAAAATCAACGCCAAGTATCCCAAAAAGGAAGACGCGATGAAAAAGCAGCAGGAAGTAATGGCGCTGTATAAAAAGACCGGCGTCAGTATGTTTGGCGGATGCCTTCCCATGCTTTTCCAGTTCCCCATCCTTTTTGCCATGTTTCGCTTCTTCCCCACTTCTTTTGAGTTGAGGCAGCAGGGCTTTCTTTGGGCCTCCGACCTCAGCAGTTACGATTCCATCCTTGACTTGCCTTTTAATATTCCGTTCTACGGCGACCACGTCAGCCTGTTTGCCCTGCTGATGGGCCTGTCTATGTATTTTTATGCAAAAATGAATCAAGACCAGATGAATACAGGAGCCCAGCAGATGCCCGGCATGAGCGGTATGATGCTGTATTTTATGCCGCTTATGATGCTGGTGTTTTGCAATAATTTCTCCAGCGGATTGAGCTACTATTACATGCTTTCTAATGTCATCACCATTGGTCAAACATGGGTGATTCGCAAATACTTTGTGGACGACAAAAAGATTTTGGCCCAATTACAGGCAAGAGCGGCCGCCCCTCAAGCCAACAAACCAAAATCCAAATTCCAGCAGCGTTTGGACGAGGCTTATAAGATTCAACAGCAGCGACAGGAGCAACAAAAAAAGAGAAAATAGTAGGCAAAAAGCAATGATTGCAGCTAATATATTATCCATTAAAGAAAAGCTGCCTGCGGATGTAGCCTTGGTGGCCGTTTCCAAATTGCAGAATCCGGAATCTGTTTTAGAGGCCTATGCGGCGGGACAACGCCATTTTGGAGAAAACCGCGCCCAAGAATTTGCTTTCAAACAGGCCCGGTTGCCTGCCGATATTGTTTGGCATTTTATTGGTCATCTCCAAACCAATAAAGTCAAGATGGTTGTGGGCAAAGCGGAATTGATTCATTCGGTGGATTCGGAGCGATTGTTGTGGGCCATTGAAAAGGAAGCCCTCAAACAGGGCATACAACAGGACTGCCTTTTGGAGGTACATATTGCCGTGGAGGAGAGCAAGTCGGGCTTTTCCAAGGAGGAATTGGAGGCGTTGATTTCCCAACCGGAGTTCCGCCGGTTGCAGTCGGTAAAAATCTGCGGGATTATGGGCATGGCCTCCTTTGTTTCCGACGAACAGCAGATTCGCGCCGAATTTCGCCGGCTCAAACACATATACGACCGGCTCCAACAGTCGGTATTTGCCGGCAATCCCGATTTCCGTTACCTCTCCATGGGTATGTCGGGCGACTGGCCCATAGCGATAGAGGAGGGGAGTACGCTTATACGAATCGGTTCTCAGATATTTACAAAAACCGATTGAGCGTATCCACCGCTTTGTCAATGTCTTCCTTTTGGATATAGGTCTGGGTAGAGTGAAATCGAATTGCAAACCGTCCGTTTACTTTTGTGTGGGAGAGGTATATTTCTCCCGAAGCGTTTACCGCCGCCAGCAGTTTTTCCGAAGCCGCATCCCCCTCTGAACATACGCGAAAGAGGGTAAATCCAAGAAACGGTGGTTTGAGTAGTTCAAAACGACCCGATTGCGAAATCTTCTCGGCAAAATATTCGTTTAAGGCAATTTGTTCCCTCAGCCTTTGCCGAATGCCCTCAAGTCCAAATCCGCGGAGGACAAACCACAGTTTAAGTGCGCGGAACCGGCGCCCAAGCGGTATGCCCCAGTCTCTGTAATCGTTTACCTGTCCCCGCGTTGACGTCTTTAGGTATTCGGGAAGTATATCAAACGTGCGTACAAGCATTTCCGGGTCTTTGACGTAATAGAGCGAGCAGTCAAAGTGTACAAACATCCACTTATGAGGGTTAAACACAAAGGAATCCGCCTGCTCCATTCCTTGACAGATGTGGCGGTATTCGGGCAGGAGCAGCGCTGTTCCTGCGTATGCTCCATCTACATGAAGCCATACCTTGTATTTTTGGCATATTGCAGCGATTTCCTGTATAGGGTCAATGGCCACCGTACCTGTGGTGCCCATTGCCGCAACCACGCAGATGGGGCTAAGGCCTGCCTCCCTGTCGTTGCGTATGGCTTCTTCCAACTTCTTGGGAATCATCCTTTGCTCCGAGTCGGTTTCAATCTTGACCAAGTTATTCCGTCCAATGCCCGCCACGCCAACGCCTTTTTCGATGGACGAGTGCGCTTCTGCCGAACAATAAACCCTAAGTCCTTGAGGTACGCCGTTAAGATTTGATTTAAATTGAGTTGCCCGTTCCCTTGCGGTAATAATGGCTACTAATGTAGCAGAAGATGCGCTGTCTTGAATCACTCCGGTAAAACTTTTGGGCAGTCCGGCGGCCTTGGCCATCCATTGGGTCATTCTTTCTTCCAATTCTGCGGCGGCCGGAGAAGTTTCCCACACCATGCACTGCGCCCCTATTGCCGCTGTCGCCATCTCTCCCAATAGCGATTCGTAAGAACTGTTGGCGGGGAAATAGGCGTGAAACGAGGGGTGCTGCCAATGGGTAATCCCCGGCATGATAATCGAATCCAAATCCTTTAGAATAGCGTCCATATCCTCGCCATAAAGCGGCGCATCGGATGGGATTTTGTCATATACCTCACGCGGTTTTACCTGCGACTTAACGGGCAATGTTCTCAATGTTTCATAATAGCCATCCATCCAATCAAGCATCTTGTTGGCCTCTGCCCTAAAATATTCACGTTTAATCATAGCTGTATCTCTCCCTCAAATACAAACTTGGCCGGTCCGGTCAGCTGCACGTCGTAAAACTGCATGCCCAAGGATTTGAACGATACCTGTAAATGCCCGCCCGGCGTCCGGATGGCGTAGGTAGATGAACCTTCCGATGGTTTCATTTGTCTGTTTGCAGCATGTACATAAGCGGCTATGGCGGCGGCCGTAACCCCTGTTCCGCAAGCCAAGGTCTCATCTTCCACCCCCCGTTCAAAGGTGCGGACAAAAAGCCCTCCATGGGATGCAACCTCCACAAAGTTGACGTTGGTGCCCTGTGGGGCAAAATCGGGATGATTCCTCCAAAAAGCGCCTCGCTCAGATACATCCATCCGGGCAATATCGGTGTCAAAAAGTACCAAATGAGGCGAGCCGGTGTTGAGGTAATATCCGTCTTTGCCGTAAAAGTCAATAGTATCCACATTATTCATCCCCAAGCGTATTTGAAATTCGGAACCTTGGTCGCCAATGATTTCTGCCTGATGGATGCCGTCTATGGCCGAAAAAACAAAACTTCCTGCACGGGGGCTGATTCCCAAACGGGCGGCGCAGGCCACCAAGCAACGTCCTCCGTTGCCGCACATGGAACCTTCCTTGCCATCCGAATTATAATAGCGCATGGTAAAATCCATTTCGGGGTCGCTCCCCAAAATCATAAGACCGTCCGCGCCTATCCCAAACCGGCGGTGGCACAAAAAATTAATCTCCCGTTCAGAGAGCTGAAATTCAAGGTTGCGGCCGTCTACAATAATAAAGTCGTTACCGGCTCCTTGAAATTTGTAAAAATGAAGTTTCATAAAAATATGGCAATTTGCGGCAAAAGTACAAAAATTGGCATGTTTTTTGAAACGATACACAAAGTAAATGTTATAAAAATGAAAAAAACAGGTATTATTTTATCGCTAACGGCTTTTGTATTGGCCGTAATTGCGCTGTGGGTCAATGTTACTAATCAAAACAAACCGGTAAGGTATGTATACGAAAACGGTTCGGTGGGTCTGCATCAAGTACAGTTGGAAGCATCTACTTGGCCCGATTTTACCTATGTGGCAGAACATGCCATAAAAGCAGTGGTGCATGTCAAAGTGGTCAGGCAGGGACGCGCATCCTCTTCCTCTCCTTCTTTCTTGGACTTCTTTTTCGGATACGAATCGCCTCAGCAGCCTCCAAGGGCGCAGATTGGTTCCGGTTCCGGAGTGATTATTTCGCAAGATGGCTATATTGTGACTAATAACCATGTAATAGAGAGGGCAGATGAAGTACAGGTAACTTTGGAAAACAACCGCTCTTTTACAGCCAAAGTAGTGGGCAGCGACGCAGCAACCGATATTGCCCTGCTTAAAATAGAGGCAGAAGGATTGCCCTTTTTAAGATTCGGCGATTCAGACGCTTTGCGCTTGGGACAATGGGTGTTGGCCATAGGAAATCCCTATGATT
This sequence comes from Bacteroidales bacterium, assembly GCA_009784635.1. Taxonomy (GTDB): domain Bacteria; phylum Bacteroidota; class Bacteroidia; order Bacteroidales; family UBA932; genus WRBG01. Next base: position 11,519 of record WRBG01000024.1, read on the forward strand.
TGACTTCTACCATTACTGCGGGCATCGTGAGCGCCAAGGGACGCGGCGGACTTTCTTACGACCCCGGTAAAATAGAATCCTTTATACAGACCGATGCAGCCGTAAATGCAGGCAACAGCGGAGGCGCTTTGGTGACGGTTGCCGGAGATTTGGTGGGCATCAATACCGCGATAGCTTCCAGAACGGGTTCATTTGCCGGTTATTCGTTTGCCGTCCCCAGCAGCATTGCCCAAAAAGTAGTGGAAGACATTAAAATGCACGGCTCCGTACAACGCGCGCTTTTGGGCGTCAGCATGCAAGGACTTACGGACGAATTGGCTAAAGAAAATAATATCAAACAACTTAAAGGCACATTCATAGCCGAAGTTGTTCCGGGAGGAGCAGCTGACAAGGCAGGCGTTAAAGCCGGGGATGTATTGTTGTACATCAACGGAGTGGAGGTAAACAGCGGCAACGCCGTGCAGGAGCAAATCAACCGCTATCATCCCAACGACAAGGTGAATTTGAGGATATTGCGTGATGGAAAAGAATTGAATCTTAGTGCAATACTTCAAGCCCGCCCGAATGATTCCGAGGCACAAAGAGGCGAAGAAGGAGCATCTGCGGTCATGGGGGCTCGGTTGGAGCCGATAAGCGATGCACTAAAGGAAAAATTAAACATTCGTGCCGGATTGGAAGTCGTGTCGCTTACAGACGGCGGCCGGTTGCAAAAAGCGGGGGTGGAAAAAGGTTTTGTGATTACCCACCTTAACCAAACGGCGGTGGGAAATTTAAGGGAGCTGGAATCCATATTGATACGTAGCCAGCGCAGTCAGCGCAGGGGTCTGCTGATAGAAGGAAAATATCCGGATGGGACTACTTCGTACTACGCGATTCCCCTTTAAGTTTTCGGAATAAATAAAATTTTGATGTGTGGTTCGCAATTTTTTGATGCGGGCCACCATTTTTTTAATAAATTTGCAGGAATTTTCAGATACAAAAATGAGGCAATTAAAAATCACCAAATCCATTACCAACAGAGAAAGCGCATCCTTAGACAAATACCTTCAAGAGATAGGTCGGGAGGAGTTGATTTCGGTAGAAGAGGAAGTGGAGTTAGCGCAAAGAATCCGAAGGGGAGAGCAGGAAGCGTTGGAAAAACTAACCAGAGCCAACCTCCGTTTTGTGGTTTCTGTAGCCAAGCAATACCAAAATCAAGGATTAAGCCTCCCCGACTTAATTAACGAAGGCAACTTGGGACTCATCAAGGCGGCAGAGAAATTTGACGAAACGCGGGGATTCAAATTTATTTCTTACGCGGTATGGTGGATTCGCCAATCTATTTTGCAGGCCTTAGCCGAGCAGTCCCGAATAGTCCGGCTGCCCCTTAATCAGGTGGGTTCCTTAAACAAAATCAACCGTGCGCTCTCCAAGTTTGAGCAGGAGAACGAGCGGGTGCCTTCTCCGGATGAGTTGTCGGAAATATTAGACATTCCAAGAGATAAAATCGCCGACACCCTTAGGGTATCGGGACGCCATGTTTCTGTTGATGCGCCTTTTGTGGATGGAGAGGACAATAACTTATTAGACGTATTGGTGAACAGCGATTCTCCAAACGCCGACCGCGGATTAGTAAATGAGTCTTTAAATAAGGAAATTGAACGTGCGCTGTCTACCCTCACCGAGCGCGAGAGAGACATTGTAAAATACTTCTTTGGAATTGGCACCCAAGAGATGACTTTGGAAGAAATCGGCGAATATTTTGGACTTACTCGTGAGCGGGTGCGGCAAATCAAGGAAAAGGCGATTCGTCGCCTCCGCCACAGCGCCCGAAGCAAGCTGTTGAAATCTTACCTCGGATAAAGTCAGACCCCTATGGCAGAAATATTAGGGCCTGTGCTCGCTTCCCCTTTTTTACCCTTGCTGATTTTTTTGGCAAGAGTTTTTGATGTCACCTTGGGCACCTTGAGGATTATTTTTATTTCTAAAGGAAAGAAAAACGTAGCGCCCTTTGTAGCTTTTTTTGAGGTACTTATTTGGATTATTGTCATCAGTGAATTACTCTCTCATGCCAATAACCTCTTTTCCTACGTGTGTTATGCGGGCGGATATGCCACAGGCAGTTATGTGGGCCTGTATGTAGAGGAGCGTATAGCGATGGGCATACAATTGGTACAGGTATACACCAAAAAAAACGGGGAAGAATTGGTACAACGACTCAACAAGTCCAATTTTGGAGCCACGATTATTAGGGGCGAAGGAGCCAACGGGCCGGTGGGCATTGTACAAACCATAGTCAACCGCAAAAATATGGCGGAGGTCGAATCAATAATCAATCTGTTTGACCCGGACGTGTTTTATGTATTGACCGACACCAAAACCGTACAGCGGGGCATATTTCCGGTGATTGGCCCCAGACGATTCAGAATAGAGCGCGAACGACCCGGAAAATAATTTATAGAATCATTAACTACTAAATACCTAAATCTTAATGTCTTTTTTTGAATTTATCGGCCAAGCGTTGCACAGTTTCAGCAGCAGTTTAGGCACCCCGCTTTTTGTAGTGCTCATTGGAGGCGGACTTTTTTTTATGATTTACTCCGGCTTTATACCCCTGCGCTATTTTGGAAGGTCTATTCAAGCTTTGCGCAAAAAGGAAGACAATGCGCCCGGACAAATTAGCTCCGTACAGGCCCTTGCAACCGCCATTGCTTCTACCACCGGTATGGGCAATATCAGCGGAGTGGCGGTAGCCCTTGCCATCGGAGGCCCCGGCGCTATTTTTTGGATGTGGGTAAGCGCCTGTGTGGGAATGGCTACCAAGTTCTTTGAAGGCACTTTGGCCATCATGTACAAAGGAAAAGATGCGGACGGCGTCATTCAAGGAGGCCCCATGTATATGATTATTACCGGACTGGGGCCCAAATGGAAACCCTTAGCCGTATTCTTCTCCATATTCGGATTAATCGGAACCCTCTGCTTGATGCAAGCCAACCAGTTGACAGAGGCTTTTACCACCGTGTTCATTGTTCCGGCGGGCATAGAAAATACCATGATGGTCAGATTTATTATTGGGGTGGTTATATGTATCATGGTATCGGCCGTAGTGTTAGGCGGCATCAAGCGAATCAGTTCTTGGGCCACCAGAATTGTGCCGGGTATGGTTTTTCTCTATTTTCTGATAGTCGGGTACATCATTGTCACCAATCTTTCGGCGGTACCGGGCGTATTTGCCTCTATATTCGGAGGCGCATTTGACCTGACTGCCGGCGCCGGTGGGTTGGCCGGTTCGGTGATTGTGATAGGAGCGCGCAGGGCGGCCTTTGTAAACGAAGCCGGCGTGGGTACGGCAGCCATGATGCACGGCGCGTCCAAAAACACCCAGCCGGTGCGCGAAGGCTTGGTAGCCATGATTGCCCCATCCATTGATTCGGGACTCATATGCACGCTCACGGCTTTGGCTATTTTAATCAACGGGCACCACTACAATGTTGACCAAATACAGGGCATACAAATGGCCTTGGACTCTTTTGAAGCGTCCATTCCGGGCTTGGGGCATTACCTGCTCATGATAGTTGCCTTTATCTTTGCCTTCTCTACCATGTTTTCCTATTCTTACTACGGAGTCAAGTGTACCAATTTTCTGTTTGGTCCCAAGTATGCTTTTTCCTACAACTATTTCTTTTTGGCAATGCTGGTTGTGGGTGCGGTTATTCCCTTGAGCGCTGTGGTAGACATTATTGACATTGCTTTTGCCCTAATGGCCTTTTCTACCATGCTTACGATGTTCATATTAGCTCCCAAGGCTAAAAAAGAGATAAAGAAGTATTTTTCACAACAACGGACGTGAAGCGCGCGTAGCTATTCGCCGCAAAAATGCAGATAAACACTAATATAGAGCATATATATGAAAAAGCAATGGTACGAATTATTATTCGAGAATTACGGACAAAAATACGATAGTGAGAATTTTACACAGGGAACTGTTGGCGAATGTGATTTCTTGGAAAAAGAGTTTGGTTTTGACAAATCTTTGAGGATATTGGACGTTGGTTGCGGAACAGGTCGTCATGCTATTGAATTGACCAAACGCGGGTACCACGTAACCGGCATTGATTTGTCGGAAGCCCAATTGAAAAGGGCAAGAGAGAAGGCAAGAGCAGACAATTTGGATATAGATTTTCAATGTCAAGATGCTCGAAATTTGCCGTTTGACAGCGAATTTGCCGTCGCCATTATGATTTGTGAGGGCGGATTTTCGCTGATGGAAACAGACGAAATGAATGTCGAAATACTCCAAAATGTCACCAAAGCCCTCAAGCCTCATGCAAAATTTATATTCACTGCGCCCAACGGACTTTTTCCGTTATTTAATTCAGTGGAAGAATTTTATGCTTCAACAGCAGAAGAAGGCAACTCAATATGTAAAAGCAGCAACTTTGATTTGATGACCTTTCGCGATTATAACATCGTGGAATTTGAAGATGATTCCGGAGTTAAAAAAACGCTCGAATGTAACGAAAGATATTATGTGCCGAGTGAAATAACGTGGCTTTTGAAGTCGTTGAAATATCGTACCATAGACATTTTCGGAGCAAAACTCGGCGCATTTTCAAGGGAAGACCCATTAACTGTAAAAGATTTTGAAATGCTTGTAATTGCCGAAACGTGACGGGCAGGCAGAGAAGTAGATAAACATTAAACAATCATTACTGACCGACAAAAAAAATACTTATCTTTGTTGCGTATTTGACCCTATCTAAAAAATCACAATTTAAAACATATTCGCTTTATCTATTGCTATAAAATATATTAATATGAAGAATACTATATTATTGTTTGCCACCATTGTATTGTTTTGCTCATGTGGCAAGAGTACCACTCCCCAAGAATCCCATTTAGGAAAGTGGAAGCTTATGATGATAGCATCTACACACAGATTCGACGGTAATGGCAATCTTTATCAGCCACCAATTCTTGATTTTTCGAAAGACAATATCGTTTTTGAGTTTAAAGAAGATGGTATTTTAATGGTTTCTGAAGATATAATGAGTCATGACGAGTCGAGTTTTTTGTTTCAACTTGAAAAAGGGAGACATGTTTACTCCATAGAAAAATATGGCGAAGTTTCTTTTTCAATAAAAATAAACGATCAAAACTTTAGTATACACATTAATAACGGTAGGACAACAACGATGAGGATTGGACGCATTGGAGTTGGAGGATTTCACCTTGTAAAAGTAGAAAAATAATACTACGTCAATATCAACATTTGCCCAAGCCCTCAAAACCTTATCGGCAAGCGGTGGATAGTGGGCAGGCAGAGAAGTAGATAAACATTAAACAATAAAAGAGTTATGTATAGAGATGATACAGTGGATAAAGACAGATTCTTAATCGGTGCAAGAAAAGGCGCATTAAAAGGTTTTAGGGTTATAACCGATACAAAAACGGGAGTGCAGTATTTATTTATATGGGATGGCTATGCCGGCGGCTTGACCGTGTTGGTTGACAAAGAGGGCAAGCCGTTGATTGGTAAATAACTAAAGATAAAAACGCTATGTCTATGCAA
>WRBG01000025.1 GCA_009784635.1 Bacteroidales bacterium
CACAGCATTTTGATAAAAGAATTGGGTGTTGAAAAGAATATCAGAACGAGACGAGTAGGTATAACAGGAACAAATTATCGTCCGCTTGACAACGAATTTCAAATACGCGAGGCATTACAACAAACTTGCGATTTAATCAACAAATGCGAAAATATTTTTGAGAAAGCATTGCTTGCCTTAGTGTTACTTTTGTACATTCAAGCGTTTTCGGACGGCAACAAGCGCGTAGCGAGAATTACGGCAAATGCGCTTTTGATTGCTAACAAACATTGTCCGATTTCGTTCCGCACAGTTGATGCTGTTAATTACAAAAAGGCAATGCTCTTGTTTTACGAGCAAAACAATATATCGGCATTCAAACAAATTTTTGTAAATCAATTCAAATTTGCGGTGGAAAATTATTTTTAAGAGATTGAACTCGCAACCGCACCTATAGAAGGGCAAGCTTGCTTGAGGCAAGTTCGGTTAGCACAAACGGGGGCGTAGCGTTCCGACATTTGGGTGATAAAAGGAACTTTTGTATCTTTGCATTCGACACATTAGCAGCAACCGAGTGCGATACCGAAAAGAAGTTTTGAATGAAGCAAATTTGAAAACAAATTAAAAATTTACAGATATGAAAAACATTTTGAAAAATGCGACAATCATGTTTGTGTTAGCAATGACAACTACCGCATGCGAAAAAAATCTCGAAGCGGAATTTCATGATAGTATGGAAAATATTCATAAAACAATCCCTATGATTAATGAATTTTTAGCCGGATTGCCCGAAGTAAATGTATTTTCCAGCAAAGAGGAATTGAACCAAAGATTTCAATCCTTGACAACATGGTTAAATTCATTTTCGTGTAACATTGATGCACGAATTTTGGTTGGAGTTGATTTGATCTGGGGTCGAAAACAAGCATATGGTGTTGGTCTTTCCATTAGAGATGGTGAAATAATTAGACAACTTGAACTTGATTTTGCAGTAATTGAAAGTGGAGGGAATTTAATAATCACTTATTCACAAATTGCAGGTTATAAATATTATAAACAAGACGCTATTTATGTAAAAACAAAATACAGTAAAATCAACGATGTGTTTGATTTCATAAACTCACGTGGACTTGATGTAAAACATGTTGAACGTGGATGTTACACATCATCTATGCCGGCAGATTCAACAAATCTTGAATATATTAGAGGTAATCTGCTTGCAAAGCCGTATGTAGACAACGGTTTTGGAGTTGCCGCTCACTTGAATTGGTATACGCCGGGAATTACCTTTTTTGTTCCTTTACTTGATATGCATAATAGAGATTATCAAGCGGATTGGATTAAAACAATGAGTGATTACAAATTAAGAGAGTTGGATCATCAAATGATAATTGTATTTTGTATTCCCGAAAATACAGGAAAACGATGGGAAACAACATTTAAAAAGTATGATTTTGTTCATTGGACAGAATTGAGTTATACAAGATATACCATACGATGATATTTAATCCTCGAAAAAATAGCTGCTGCTAACAAGGGTAACGAAATGAATAGAATTGCATTAATCATCCTAACTTTTGTTTTGTCTACATTTGCTATCTGTACAAGTTGCGAAAAAATGGAGAACTTAGAATCAAAACTTATTGACGGGTTAACCCTTGATAACTATCCAAGGGGGGATGGCTCGGCATCAACATTGCCATTGAACGTAGTTATCGCATGTGAATTATTGGGAATTAGTCATGAACCGTATCAAGCAATAGAAGATGATTTGTGGGGAATAAAACCCAACTTGAGCAATAAAACCAACAAAAAGTTTGAAGATAAAATCAAATCTACCGGTACGCATGAAAAAAGTTGTATCTTTGCGGCTTGGAATTTAAGGCGATAAAAAGTGACAAACGAAGAAAAAGTAAAATACTGGATAGATTTATCCGATAGAGATTTCGATACTGCCGAATGGGTAATCAAGGGCGGGTATAATCTTCATGCGGGATACATGTGTCATCAAGCGATAGAGAAGATATTCAAAGGATACTTTACCAAACAGCAAGAAGATACTCCGCCATTTACACATAATTTGATAGACCTTGCCATAAAAACAGGGCTTTATGATTTGATGAGCAATGAACAAAAAGTATTTATAGATATCCTAAACCCGCTGAACATAGAAGCACGCTATCCCGAATACAAGCATAAAATAGCGCAAACGATAACAAAAGAGGTAACGCAAAATATTTTAGCTAACACAAAAGAGTTACTGCAATGGACAAAGCAGAAAATATAATCTCTATTGCAAAGAGGTATTCTGAATTGGTAAAAGCAAGCAATTTGCCAATACAGATAGATAAGGCGTACTTATTTGGCTCTTTCGCCAAGGGAACACCCAATAAAGACAGCGATATTGATATTGCATTTGTAGTAAGCAATTGGGATGGCGGATATTTTGATACCATTGTGCCAATTTGGGGATTGTGTAAGAAAGTTGATATAAGAATAGAACCGCATATTATAGACCCAAATGAAGATTACGCATATTTCCTGCGTGAAGTACAACGAACAGGAATTGAATTAAGTGATTAATCATAAAGTGGATGTGCTTGCAAGAGGGTTACATTTATTTCCCCGTCAGACAATTCTTTGATAGTGGCAAACTAAAAGTTTGCCGTCTTCGTCGTACAGGTGCATGCCGTTGCCCTCGCAATACTTGAACATCGAGCAATCTGCGCATAAGCCTGTGCGCGCCCAGTCGCGGTTGCGAAAGGGTTGAAAACGGTTGTTCCAAACATCCATAAAGTTGTCTTTGTAGATGTTGCCTTGATGAAAATTGGCGCGGATGCTGGGGCAGGCAGAGATGGAGCCGTCTGCCAGCACAGACGCCACGTTGATTCCGGCGTAACACTGGTAAAACTGGTCGCGGACGTCCATTTCGTAGGAACCAAGAAACCCTTCGCACCCGTAACTGAGGCGGATACGTTTTTCTTTGCGGGTGTTGCGGATAAAATCGAGTACCGATGTAAATTCTTGATTGGAGAGTTGAAATTCGGGGAATTGGGCGGCCCTTCCTACCGGAAAAATGGTAAAGATGCGCCAATCCTTTACATCGTTGGCTATCAAAAACTCTTTAAAATCATTTAGTTGATGTAGGTTCTTGCGATTCACGCAGGTGACAATGTCCCAAACAATCTCCTTTTCTTTGGTCAACATGCGCACGGCGTTGAGCGCCTTGGCGTAACTCTGCGGATGCTGCCGCAGCCAGTTGTGCGCCTCTTCAAAACCGTCCAAGCTGATGGTGATGGAATGCAGTCCGGCGGCCAGCAACGAGTCCAATCGTTTACGGTTGAGCAACATTCCATTGGAAACCAACCCCCATGGAAATCCCCTTTTATACAACTCTAATCCACAGGCTTCTAAATCGTCTCTCAACAAGGCCTCTCCTCCGGTAAAGGTAATCATGGTGTGGTTGGGATTGACGTGCGGTTCAATCTCCCTAATAACGCGCATGAAATCTCTTGCCGGCATGTCGGGCACGTTGGCCACTGCCTTGCAATCACTCCCGCAATGGAGGCACGACAGGTTGCAGCGGAGGGTACATTCCCAAAAGAGGGTGTTTAGGGTGTGCATCTGCGCACGGTTCTTCTTGACTTTGCTAAAAAGCGTTAATGCGATTCGCTTGCGAAGCGACGGTTTTTTGTTCATAAATCACTTTTCGACTTCCACCGGGGTCAATTCGATGTTTTTGGTTACGGTATATTCGCCCTCATACCAACCTTTGGGCTTTCCGCTTAGTGGGGCTTTGCTAAAATCAACCTGTAAGTATTCCGACCCATACCAGCCGTTTAATGCGCCGTCAATGTCTTCAACAGAAACAAAAAGTGTCGGGGCGTTGTCCATGAGGTAAAACTCAGAAGTGTAAAATTTATCTCTGAGTACGAACTCCCCTTTGTCGTTGGTCAAGACGTGGGCTTTAGGTTGATAGGGAGTCGGGATAACGCCGTACATAGGCACGACGCGAAAGTGGGGACTATACCCCACCCGTATCCCTTTAATCGGCTTTCCGGTTACTTTGTCAACTACCGCGCCTTTAACGGTAAAATCGGCATGGGGAGTGCCATATTCGTCTACGCCTATTTTATTGCAACCGGCAAAGCCCAACATGGTAATGATGGCGGCCAGTGCCCAATTGACTCCTTTAAGAAATACTTTTTTTGTACTCATGGATTTATCTCTTCGATTTTGGATTGGATTAATTCGATGTTTAGGTTCACGGTATACTCGCCCTCGTACCAACCTTTTGACTTTTTGGTCTGTTTTCCCTTTCTAAAATCAATCAGAGTAACAGTTGACTCATATAAGCCATTAAGTTCGCCGTCTATATCCTGTACATAAACAGGTACTACTCGGATGTTGTCCATTATTTGAAATGGAAGGCGACCAGAGGTGGCAGAAATTGAAAACTCTCCTTTGACATTGGTTGTTGCAGAAGAGTTTAGGGAATATGGCGGCTCCATCGCGTCATAATCAGAATAGCTGACCAATATCCCTTCTATCGGTTTTTTTGTCGCTTGGTCAACCACCGTGCCCTTAACGACATAATCGGCATAGGGCGAGCCGTATTCCAGTCTGCCTATTGCATTGCAACCGGCAAAGCCCAACATGGTAATGATGGCGGCCAGCGCCCAGTTGACTCCTTTAAGAAATACTTTTTTAGCGTTCATGAATCATCGAATTAAAGTGTGTATGCTATATAGATGCAAAAGAAGTGCAAAATGTTGCATCAAAGGTAAGAAATATTTGAATATTTGGATAAAAAAGGGCTATATTTGTCATTGTAAACAGTTTAAAAAACGATAAATAGATGTTGTTGCTTTCTCCTCAAAATTGGGCCGATTATGAACTGATTGATAGCGGTAACGGCGAAAAGTTAGAGCGGTTTGGCGCTTGCGTGTTGGCGCGACCGGAGCCTAAGGCATTATGGGATAAATCGCTGTCTGAAAAGGAATGGACCGCGCTTACCCATACCCGTTTTACAACGGGCGCGGGCTTTGGCAAGTCGGGCAAAGAGGATAGCGGGTCATGGATTATGGTTAAAAAGATGCCGGAGCAGTGGCAAATCGGTTACAAAAGCGCCGGTTTTGGTTTAAAAATGAGGTTGGGACTCACGGCGTTTAAACATATTGGGGTCTTTCCGGAGCAGGCGCCCAATTGGGAGTATATTTATCAGGCGGTAAAGCGTATCAAACGTGCTGATGCCGCGCCCAAAGTGTTAAATCTCTTTGCCTATACCGGCGGGGCCTCTTTGGCGGCGCGGGCAGCCGGAGCAGACGTAACCCATTTGGATGCGGTGCGGCAGGTGGTAACTTGGGCGCGCACCAATATGGAGTTGAGCGGTATGGATGGGATTCGCTGGATTGTAGAAGATGCGCTTGCCTTTGTAAAGAGGCAGGTGCGCAGGGGTGTATTTTATCAAGGAATCATCTTAGACCCGCCCGCTTACGGGCATGGCCCCCAAGGGGAGCGTTGGAAATTGGACGAGTGTCTGTTTGCCTTGTTAAAAGAATGCAGCGCCATCTTGGCTCCCCAACACAGTTTTGTATTGCTGAACCTTTATTCCAACGGCTATTCGGCGGTATTGGCCAATACCTTGGCGCGGCAAGCCTTTGGCGCTGCGGGCAGCACATCGTTTGGAGAACTGATGCTGGAGGACCGATTTGAAAAACGCTTGCCTTTAAGCGTATTTGTACGGGTGGAGCGATAGCTTTGCGGTGAATCAAATTAATAATTCAGCCCAAACGCCCATAATGGGACAACATTTTGATAGCCATATTCAACATCGTCTTTCACAATGTATGCGTTTTTGATGTCTTTGATTTGCTCTTGGGTTTTGCTTTTTCCGCCGACTTCAAAAGTGATATTGTTGATATTAAAATCGGCCTTTGGGGAACGAAAGACCTTGTTTTTAACACGCATTTGATTGAAAAATACGGTCTCACGAATGTTGCCCATTTCCGGATGCTGTTCTGCAAGCGCAAAAATCAAATTGGCGTTGTCTAAATAAACTTTATCAACCTTGCCCAATTGTCCGATTCCTTGGCCCACATCCCGCAACTGCATAATCAAACCTGCCAATTCCATATAATAACAGTAACCGTCAATATTGTTGCGGCTTGATTCCAACATACCTGCAATTTTTGTAAAATTGGGTTTAAACGGAACAGACTGAGAGATGATTTTAAGCAGTTTGCCAAGTTTTTTACCTGTTGCAACATTCATATTTGCATAGATGGGAATATCGGTTTCCAATGTTTGAATGACCACCTGATTGAGTCGGTGCAAAAATAGGGTGTCATCAATTCCAAATGGATAGTAGCCGCGCCGCAGATAGTCTTTGAACAACGGCAAGGGATGGCGAACAGGAAAATGATCGGTTTTGTGTTCCAAAATATCCTGCAAACTGTAGGTTTTGACCGATATATTATGGAAGAAAAACAGGTATTCCCGGAATGAGAGTCCCTGCAATTTGAACATCAAGGCGCGGCGGCTCAAGTCGGCGCTTCCTTTGAGGATTTCCAAAATGGAGGAGCCGGTGAAGACCACTTTCATTTGTGGAAAATAGTCGTATATGGATTTTAGCGACTGAGACCAACCCGAATATTTGTGAATTTCGTCAATAAACAAGTTCTTGCCTCTGTTTTTTGAAAACTCTTCTGCAAGCTCGAGCAGGGTATGACGGGCAAAATAGATGTCGTCAGCCTGCACGTAAAGCGTTTCGTTCACATCCAGATGCTCCTTGATGTATTGTAAAAGCATGGTTGTTTTGCCAACGCCGCGAGGCCCAACAATGCCAATCATTCTGTCGCCCCAAGCAATTTCGGGGTAGAGATAACGCTTAAAATCAAGCGGTGTGAGCGACAATAGATCTTTAAAACTTTTGATTAACGATTCCATATCGAACAAATTTTTTGCAAAGATACAATGTTATTTTAAATTCGCACTATATAGAGTGCGTTTTTATGCAAAATCTGCACTTTGTTTTGTGCGATATTTAGCTTACTCCCGTTCCATGTCGCGGCGAATGTCTTTCTCCTTTATGGTGTGGCGCTTGTCGTATTCCCGTTTGCCGCGGGCCAGCGAAATGTTGAGCTTGGCAAAGCCGTTTTGGGCAATAAAGAGGCGGGTGGCAATAATGGTGAGTCCCTTTTCCCTCACATTGCGTTGCAGTTTGCGCAACTCTTTGCGGTTAAGTAAAAGTTTGCGTTCCCGCTTGGGGTCGTGCTGATTAAAGCTGGCCCACCAATAGTCGGCCACGTGCATATGTTTCACATACAGTTCACTCCCCACAAAGTAGCAGTAAGCATCCACCAAAGACGCCTTGCCCAAACGGATGGATTTAATCTCGGACCCGCTGAGTACAATGCCGGCGGTAAAAGACTCAATGAACTCATACTCAAAGCCGGCCCGTTTGTTTTTAATCTCTATGTTGGATTTTGCTTTAGGCATGCCGCAAAGGTATTTACTTTTTTGTACTTTTGCACATTATAACAACTTGTTTTATGCTGCATCATTTATTATCCATCCAATGGGATGTAGACCCAAACCTGTTTCACATAGGGTCGTATTCGTTTAGGTATTACAATATTCTGTTTGTCCTCGGATTCTTAACGGGGTATTATATCGTGAAGAATTTCTTCAGACGGGAACACCTGCCGACCTCCATGTTAGACAGCCTGCTCTATACCCTTTTCTTCTCTGCGGTGATAGGGGCGCGTTTGGGCCATTGCTTTTTTTACGACCCCTCCTATTATTTAGCTAACCCCTTAGAAATTCTCATGGTATGGCGGGGGGGCTTGGCTTCTCACGGGGGCACGATTGGGATTTTAATCGGCGTGTGGTTTTACATAAAAAAATACGGGCCCCAATACGGCTTTGGCTATATCTGGCTGTTAGACCGGATTGCCATTCCCACCGCCTTGGCCGCCTGCTTTATTCGTTTGGGCAACTTGATGAATTCCGAAGTTTACGGCGTGGAAACCTCTCTTCCTTGGGGATTTATCTTTGCGCACAACGGAGAAACGGTAGCCAAACATCCCACCCAGATTTATGAAGCCCTGTGTTATTTATTGACTTTCTTTTTCCTGCTTTGGCTATACCGGAAATACCTGCCCAAGCTCAAAACAGGGGTATTTTTAGGCCTGTTCCTAATATTGATATTTACCTCCCGCTTCTTTATAGAGTTTGTAAAAAATCCTCAAGTCGCATTTGAAGTAAATATGAGCCTCGACATGGGCCAATGGTTAAGCATCCCCTTTATTTTGTTCGGAATCGGATTGTTGGTTTATAGCCACATCAAAGGAAAGCCGGCTCTGTTGCCCCGGCGTGGACCGGCGCCCCGTACTTTGGAAAAGAAAAAGAAGGGATAGTGGAAGAAAGGCTGACGGTAGTTTTAGGCCCGACTGCATCGGGCAAGACCCGTTTGGCTGTACGCTTGGCGGCACATTGGGGTGGGGAAATCCTTTCTGCCGACTCCCGACAAATATATAAAGGTATGGACATAGGAACGGGAAAGGATTTGGCCGATTATGAATATGGGGGCAAAAAGATTCCCTACCACTTGATTGACATTGTTAAGGCGGGAGAGCGGTACAATGTATACAGGTATCTGCGCGACTTTTTTGAAGCTTATGCAGCCGTAAGGGCGCGGGCCAATGTTCCCATACTTTGCGGAGGGTCGGGCATGTATATAGAGGCGGTTTGCCGAGGCTTTGATATGCCCGAAGTTCCGGAGAACAGGGAGCTGCGCAAAGCCTGTGAACAGCTGTCGCACCAAGCCTTAATCGACCGCCTAAAGTCTTGCGGCCCCTTGCACAACACCACCGATACCCAAAGCCGCAAACGCTTGATTCGCGCCATAGAAATTGCGGAATACTCCAAGTACCATGGAGGCGCAACACAAGACGCTCCCGCATACCTCCATCGCCCTAAAATCACCCCCCGCATCATAGGACTGTACCTTCCTGTTGAAGAACGCCGCGCCCGCATTGACCGCAGGTTAGAGGAACGCCTGCAAAACGGCATGGTAGAGGAGGCGCAGCGGCTAATGAGCGAAGGACTCACGGCAGAAGACATGATTTACTACGGATTAGAGTATAAATTTTTAGCCCTATACCTTACCGGAACCCTTTCTTTTGAAGAAATGAAGCGGCAGTTGCAGATTGCCATTCATCAGTTTGCCAAGCGGCAAATGACTTGGTTTCGAGGTATGGAGCGGCGAGGATTGAAGATCCACTGGGTGGATGCCATGGGAGACGATGCGAAAATCGTGGATGAATTATTAAATGATTATACGTCAATATGATGAAACACAAACTTTTTTTATGGCTACTGCTCTTTGTATGTCCCACAGCGTTGTGGGCGCAGAGGAGTTCGGAGCTTATTTATCATGACGCCAAGGCGTTTAGGATTATGGGACGCAGTATAGTGGAACCCGCTATGGAGCATATCGACAGCATGGCGTACACGCGCCTACCGTGGTCTCAAAAAGAGTCATTTCGTGACGAATTGTGGTACTTAGGGCGCAATGCTGCCGGAATTGCGGTGCGTTTCAAGAGCAACAGCAAGGCAATCGGCGTCCGGTGGACGGTGTTAAACAACTTTGCCATGAACCACATGGCCACCACGGGTGTGCGGGGCGTAGACCTGTATATATTGCAGGGCAACGAGTGGCGCTACACGGGTTCGGGGATTCCCGAATCAAGCAAAGAGAACGAGCGGCTATTGATTTCCGGAATGGACGGAGAGGAAAAAGAATATTTGCTTCATCTTCCGCTGTATGACGGCGTGGTCAAATTGGCCATCGGTATTGACTCTGCCGCCCGAATCGGGCCTCCGTTAAATCCTTTGCCTATAGCTGAAAAACCTATTGTGTGCTATGGCACCAGCATTACGCAGGGCGGCTGCGCCACCCGTCCGGGCATGGCCTATCCGGCCATTATGGGACGCCACTTGCAGCGCGAAGTAATCAACTTGGGATTCAGCGGCAATGGCCGTATGGACGGCTCAATCGGCAAGCTGATGACACAGATAGACGCCGGAGCTTATGTTGTGGATTGTTTGGGTAACTGTACTCAAGAGATGATTGAGCAGTTAGGCTACGACTTTATCCGCGCCCTGCTTCAAGCGCGCCCCCTTGTTCCGCTCTACATGGTAGCGTTTATATGGACACCCGCCATGTCGTTCAGCGCCCAAGCTGCCGAATCGGTCCTCAAAAAGAACCAAACATGGCGCGACATCTATGAACGCCTAATTGGCGAGGGGCATAAAAACCTCTTTTACATACCGGCAAACAAACTTATCGGAGACGACGCCGAGGCCACCGTGGACGGAGTACACCTCACGGACTTGGGATTTTTACGGATAGCGGAGGAGCTGATTACATGGATAAATAAGGAGTAGTAGTGGAATCTACTCCCGTACACACATTAGACACCGGTCTCCGTAGCCATTGTCTACGCGGGTAACGTGGGGCCAAAACTTGTTGTCGCGTATCCATTCAAGGGGATAGGCGGCTTTTTCGCGTGGGTAGGGATGGCTCCAGTTGTCGGCGCAGACCTCGGCGGCGGTGTGGGGGGCGTTTTTGAGGAGGTTGTCTTCCTTGTCGGCAAGGCCGTTTTTCACCGCTTCGCACTCTGCCTTAATGGCCAGCATGGCCTCAATAAAACGGTCAAGCTCAGATAGGGATTCGCTTTCGGTTGGCTCTACCATGAGGGTTTCGACCACCGGAAAGGAGAGGGTGGGCGCGTGAAATCCGTAATCCATCAATCGCTTGGCAACATCGGTGGCGTCAACGCCGTACTCCTTGCGAAAATGGCGAAGGTCAAGGATACATTCATGGGCAACCCTGCCGGTTGGGCCGGTGTACACGGTGGGAAACTCTTCTTTAAGTTTTGTAGACAGATAGTTGGCGTTTAAGATGGCAAGCTCGGTGGCGCTCTTAAGCCCGTCTGCCCCCAGCAACTTAATATAGGCGTGGGTGATGGGCAGCAAGAGCGGACTTCCGTAGGGAGAGGCGCTTATGGCTTCTATCTGCGCTCCGCCGCAGGGAACGACCGGATGCCCGGGGAGGTAAGGCGCTAATTTTTGGGACACGCAGATAGGCCCTAAGCCGGGTCCTCCTCCTCCGTGGGGCATGGCAAAGGTTTTGTGGAGGTTGAGGTGGCATACGTCTACGCCAATAACACCCGGATGGGTAAAGCCTACTTGGGCGTTCATGTTGGCGCCGTCCATATAGACCAATCCGCCGTTTTGGTGGACAATCTCAATAATCTCTCTGATTTTTACCTCAAATACCCCGTGGGTTGAGGGATAGGTAATCATCATGCAGGAAAGGCGCTCTTTGTGTTCGATGGCCTTGATGCGTAGTTCGTCTACGTTGATGTTCCCGTTGTCGTCGCAGCCTATCAGCACAATTTCCATACCGGCCATGGCTGCGCTGGCGGGATTGGTGCCGTGGGCAGAGGTGGGAATCAATACAATATTGCGTTGCGGCTGATTATGCGCCAAATGATAGGCGCGAATCACCATAAGTCCGGCATATTCTCCGGCGGCGCCCGAATTGGGCTGCAAAGAGGTGGCGGCCAATCCGGTAATAGTCGCCAAATCATCTTCCACTTCCTTTATCAGTTCCATATAACCCCCTACTTGGTCAAGGGGGGCAAAAGGATGCACGTTCCCCCATTCGGCCCAGCTCAAGGGAATCATCTCCACAGCTGCGTTGAGCTTCATGGTGCAGGAACCTAAGGGAATCATGGAATGGGTGAGGGAGAAGTCGCGGCGCTCTAATTTTTTGATGTAGCGCATCAGTTCGGTCTCGGAATGATAACTGTTAAAAATGGGTTCGGTAAGGGCGGGAGAAAGTCGTTCCATGAGGGCGGGAAGGCCATCGCCACAGCTACACTCCCCAAGGGCAACGCCAAAAATGCGGAGGATGGCTTGGGCTTCTTCGCAGTTGCTCAATTCGTCAAAACTGATGCGGACGCTTTGGCTATTGGGATAATAAAAATTGAATCCGGCGGCAAGGGCTTGGGCGCGTATGGCATCGGCGTCAACATCGAATATTTCTATGGTATCAAAGAAATGAGGACTGCGGAGCTTGAATCCGGCGGCTTCCAAGTGTTCGGCTACGGCATGTGCGTAGCGGGAGATGCGGAGGGCCATGTCCCGAATCCCTTGGCTGCCGTGGTAAACGGCAAACATGCCGGCCATGGTGGCCATCAAGGCAGAGGCGGTGCAGATGTTGGAGGTGGCTTTCTCGCGTTTGATGTGTTGTTCGCGGGTTTGGAGGGCCATGCGGTAGGCTTTGTTCCCCAATCGGTCTACCGATATTCCAATAATGCGCCCCGGCATTTGGCGTTTGTATTCGTCTCGGCATGAGATGTAACCGGTAGAGGGTCCGCCAAAGCCCATGGGTAAACCAAAGCGCTGGGCGCTGCCCACGGCAATATCGGCGCCCCATGAGGCAGGCTCTTGGAGTATGGCCAACGAGAGCAGGTCGCAGACGGCGCAGACCAAGATGCCTTGCTCGTGCGCTTGGCTGCAAAAATCGGTGTAGTTACACACCGCTCCATTGGCGGCGGGGTATTGCAGCATGGCGCCGTAGGTTTTATCGGAAAAGGGATGGTTTTGATAATCGCCCGTTTGAATGTGAATACCCAAAGCATCGGCCCGAGCTTGCAGCACCGATAAAGTTTGCGGAAAGATATTTTGGTCTACAAAAAAGACGTTCTTCCCTGCTTTTACCGCGTCTCGGGGGCGCAGGTCGTACATCATGCGCATGGCTTCGGCGGCGGCGGTCGCCTCGTCCAAGAGCGAGCAATTGGCTAAGGGCAATCCGGTAAAGCTAACAATCATGGTTTGAAAATTGAGCAGCGCCTCAAGGCGTCCTTGAGAAATTTCTGCCTGATAGGGCGTATAAGAAGTGTACCACGAGGGATTTTCAAAGATGTTGCGCACCACAACGGGCAGTACGGCGGTACCGTAGTAGCCCATCCCGATTAAGGAGCGAAAAGGCTTGTTTTTAGAGGCTAAACCTTTGAGTCTTGCCAAGTATTCCTGTTCGCTCAGCGGCGCGTCCAAGGTCAAATCTTGGGTCAGACGAATGTCGGAGGGAATCGTTTGCTGCATCAATGTTTCAAGAGAATCAACACCAATAGCGTGTAGCATTTTGGTTATTTCGTGGGGGCGGGGGCCGTTATGGCGGTGGATAAAAGAGGAGTCCATAAGAAGAATAAATTATAATGTTGTCAAATAAGAAGTACAAAAATACAAAAACTTACCACGATTAACCGAATTCCAAGATTTTTGGGAGTAACAAATTATTTTGCTACCTTTGTCGTGTGCCTCCAAACTTCTTGCCTTATGCCTTTTTCAAGATAATTATTATTAACAATGTTCAGATTTACCGGAAGACATTTTCTATATACTTTGTATTATGGTGCTTCGTATAAAGAACTTTTAATAAGTAACTATACGGCGACGGTTTGGAAGATTCCATTTCTGTATATCGCCTACCCGGACTTAAAGAATACCTGCAAAATAGATAACCCCCATGAAATACCTTGCATCATTCAAGTTTCTTTGTTTTTTGGCGGCCTGCTCTCTTATTTCGGCAGCCTGTAACGATGTTATAGAATCAAAATCCTTTCCGCAGGAATACTCATTAACCAGCGAGCATATTGATTTGGGCGATTCCTTTGGATCCTTTTGGCCAACTGCCATGGAGTTAAAAAACGGCTTTGTAATATTCAGTTATTCTTATATGATTCAGATTTTTTCTGTCTCGGATCCGTCTTTTAGCCATACCCTTGGAAGCAGAGATATTCCGGTTTTCAAGACGCCTCAAATCCTCAGATCATCTTCGCCCTACCTCTACGTCATGGATGTGAACAACAGAAATGAAGTTAGGAAATACAGCATAGACTCCTTGGGACAGCCTATTTTGCTGCAAACCGGTTTTGCAGGCGTTAATACCGCCATGAACCGCCCCTATATCCTACGCGATTCGCTCATTGTATACGATGAATTTGCTCCCGAAGCCTCCCTTAAAATCCACAACCTGCATACCAATACAGAGATACTGACGCTTCCTTACGGGGCCAATTCATTTGGAAATCCCTTTTATGACAAAAACATAGGGGGCCTGTATGCCAATGACTTCTGTATGGCTTTTGCCCATAAATATCAGGATAGAATTGACTTTTATGATTGGCAGTTCAACTTGATACGCAGCGTAAATCATCAAAAATCCGAACCGGTAATCAATACTTGGACCGATGGTACTCCTCCGGACAATACCACGTATTACGGCTCTTCGTTTATGGGCAGGAATTATTTCTACACCCTATACCGCGGTGTCACCAATAAAGTATTTCGCTCGGACAGTTTGCCCATTTGGGGAGGTTTGAGTCATATCTACGGTATAACCCGTGATGTTTTGGAAGTGTACGACATGAATGGTCAGCCCGTATGTCGGTTCCGGTTTAATGATGTTGCGCCCGAAGTTTTTGTGGTAGACGAAGAGCAAAGCATTTTGTATGGTTACAGACAGGCATACACCGCCACTTTGCTTGTATATCATTTGCAGGGGCTGCCTAAAAACGGCAAACCATACCCTAAATCTCCCGGAGCTTTTGTGTCGCCGTTGCCGTCCTTAGAACCGGACACGCTTAAAGAGGCAGTTTATTTTAGGACGATAGGTACACGTAGAGATGTTGCACCCGATTATTTTATTCGTTTTTCTGACAGAGATGACTATAGAAGAGCTACCGAAGCCCGTATTTTAACAGAACCGTCTATACAGAAATAACCGCATGCAGCAAGTTGCATTGACATGTTGAATCTCCTGGGTATTTTCCCCAAGAATATTTTTGGAGGCAACGAATTATTTTCCTACCTTTGTCGCGTACCTCTAAACTTTGTTGCCTATGGTATAAAACAGTGTGTTTATACGCACATTTTAAAGGGATATTGAAAAATATCGGAAGAAGCGTTTTAGCTTGCACTTTTGGATTCGAAACTTCGACAAATTCAAATCCACCGGAAGTACGGCGACAGCGCTCACGCTTGGGCGTGGGCTGTACTCGTAAAGTTTGGTGGATAGGTAGTCGAAGACCTCGAATTCAGATATCACAGGAGTTTGTCCGCGCTGATTTTATGTGTGTATATTGAGAGTTTTTGGACATCAGTGGAGCCGGGGCCATTGTAAAAACGGGGCAAGACACTTGCGAAGCCAAAAGAGCAGGAAGGAATCTTTTTAAAAACAAACAACAATGAAAAAAAATCTTATAGTAACGACTATTTTTATCGGCGCCATAGCAATTTGTTTTGGTATCTATGCGAACCATAACACTGCAAAAGATGATCTTATCCGCCAAAATATTGAGGCGCTGGCCCAAGTGACTAAACCCGGCTGGATGGTCGGATGTATTATAGGTCCGTGAGGTGAGGGCACTCCTCATACTGATTGCATAAATAATTGCGATATCATAATGGCAGATAGCTGGTCGGAATCAGGGTATTGTACTATATACTGATATTGAAACAATAAGAGGCAGAATTTATAACCATAAATTCTGCCTCTTTGTCAAGAAATTATCATTAATAATACTCAGATTATGTTCAGATTTACCGAAAGACATTTTTCATGTTTTATTGTATTCTTACTGCTCATCTCCTGCAACACAAATCCGATAGACAGCAAAGACTTCTTATTTGAAGTAGAGTTACAGCCGGAACACCGATTCCCCCTCGTTGAGGCTTTTTTCCCTATAAGGATGTATATACATAATGATTATCTTATTCTTTATCAATCGAATACATCAAATTATCAGCCCGATGTTTTCTTTGCGGCCTATTCGTTATCCGACTATTCGTACAAGGGATCATTTGGGCACAAGGGAAGGGGGCCGGGAGAATGGATTTTTCCCATGTTTATTCGTTCTACAAGCAACTCTCCATATCTTTACTTGACTGATCTGTCGTTTCGTGAGACTACAGCCTTAATACACAAAATGATACTTGATTCAACCATGCGACTAAAAGCAGTAGACACTTTTCGGATAGACAAAGGAGGATACCATTCCATGAATAATATGGTGATCAGTAAAGATTCCCTGCTGGTGTATGACGAATTTGCTTCCGCACCCGTACTCAAGATTCACCGTTTAGGCCGGGATGTTCCTGCTATAAGCTGGAAGTATGGGAATTATGAAGGTGATTCCAGAGCGTATCTTCAGCAAAGCCAATTTGATGAAAATCGAGGAATGCTCGCTGCCAACGATTCCCGTATCGTATTTCTCTACACCTTTCAAGATCGGATTGACATTATGGACTGGAATTTTAAGCCCCAAAGGCGCTTGAACTTCCAAAAAACCAAACCCGTCATAAGTAAAGACAATAGGATGGATAACGTATGGTATTACAGTAATGCCTTCTTGGGGCAACACTTTTTATACACGTACTATTACGGGGTGCGCTTTGGGGAATATATGACAAGGAATGATATGGTGATGGAAGTGTTTGATTTAAACGGCGCCCCCGTTTGCCGATATACTTTTTCCCGGCCGATGCCTGCCATATTCACCGTAGATGAGCGCAATTTTACATTATACGGATACAGAGGTGATGACGGTTTGGAAGATTCCATTTCTGTATATCGTC
>WRBG01000026.1 GCA_009784635.1 Bacteroidales bacterium
AAAGACATTGAGAAGTCAAAAAAAGACAAAGTTCCGTTGCTAAATCGTAACCTATTCCATGTAGTTCGGAATAGGTTACGATTTGTCCAAAATTGGCAGTGTATTGTCGCAAATTGGCAGCATGTATATATTTAATGTTTAACCAATTGCAATTAATTTTGCACATCAAAATGTAACGCGATGAAAAGTACATTCAGCATCCTCTACTACCTAAAGAGGAACGGACAAAAAGCAAACGGCAACATGCCGATTATGGGACGGATTACCGTCAATGGGACAGCAGCGCAGTTCGCTGCAAAGGTTGAAATCAAACCGGATTATTGGAATGTCAAAGCCGGAAAAGCCATCGGCAGGGCTGTCGAAGTACATGAAGTAAATAATGTACTCGACAGTATTAAGGGTACGATGACCAAAATCTATCGGAATTTGCAGGAAAGGGAGAGTAATGTTACCCCCGAACGGATTAAAAACATTTTCTTCGGGACTGAAGTCAAAGGACAAATGCTTTTAGAGTTGTTTAAAAAGCATAATGAGGATATTCACAAATTGTTAGGTATCAGCAAATCTATTGTTTGTTATGAAAAGTATGAACTAACGCGCAAACGCCTCACAGACTTTCTGAGGGAAGAATACCGTGTTTCGGACATTTCCCTAAAGGAAATCAATTACGAGTTTATCACTGATTTTGAGGCATACTTGCGTGGTGTTTGTAGATGCGGCGCAAATACGACTGCAAAATTTTTACAGCGCTTCAAGTCTATTATTCTGATAGCCAGAAATAACGGATGGATATACCATGACCCTTTCGCCAATTATAAGATTCGGTTCCAGAAAGCAGACAGGGGCTATCTGACGCAAGAAGAATTGGAAGCAATTCTGAAAAAGGAATTTTCGGTCAAACGACTTGAACAGGTGCGGGATATCTTCATTTTTTCCTGTTTTTGCGGCCTTGCTTATGTAGATGTGAAGAATCTCAAGGAAAGCAATATACGCACCTCTTTCGACAGCAATTTATGGATAATGGGCAAACGGGAGAAAACGGGCGTAAGTTTCAATATTCCACTATTGGAAGTTCCCAAAATGATTGTAGAGAAATACAAAGGAACATTACCTAATAGTCATGTGCTGCCCGTACTCAGCAATCAAAAGATGAACGCCTATTTGAAGGAGATTGCCGATGTGTGCGGAGTAGATAAAAACTTGACGTTCCATCTTGCTAGACACACATTTGCCACGACCACCACTTTGGCAAAGGGCGTCCCTATCGAAACGGTTTCCAAAATGCTGGGACACACCAATATTCAGACCACGCAAATATACGCACGGGTCATCAATGCCAAGATAAGCCACGATATGGCGATTCTTGCCGAAAAACTTCGAGGCATGGAAACGAAATATGCTATAAATCAATAAAATCAAATATCATGGATTTGGAGAGAATCAAGCAGTAAGAAACAACCCCGATAAATTTCCTAAAGGATATATCATTACCTTGCCAAGTTGAAATTCTCTCATGCACCAATAAAGGGCATGACCGAAAAAGCACTTTCGGCAATTTGTCAACGCGGCATTGCGGGCATACCTGCAAAAGAAAGAGACCGAAACGTATTCACATCTTATCCGGTACTTCCCCAAAAGTCGGGATTTTCGGTTACACTGACTATCGTCCCCTGATTAGGGAAACGATCCACAACAGGATAATGGCGCCTGTGGTAGCGGAGACCAACTGCCAAATGAGGCTGCTTCCCCCGATGCCCAACCAGCCGAACAGGGAGCCTCCGATATAACCACCAATGATGCCGATAATTAAATTTATCAAGAGTCTTGCGGCCCTGCCTTTTCTTTTTCCACTGCCTTTGCCTTCAAAGATGGCGCTGCCCAAGTAGCCTGCCAGCAATCCGATTAAAACTGAAAGTAATACACCCATAAGATTAAGTTTTAAGATTAGAATGTGCAAAGTTAACAAATTAGTCCATTTTCCATTCCCTCATACTCATTCCTCTTTGCTGACGCGCCATCTCTCTGCGCGGTATATTGTTCACGGGCAAAGGTGTTTACGTGTTCTTGACAGGCAGTAAAGGTCAAGCCCTTCGGATTTTGCAAAAAATCTCCACACCTGTGCAGGCTTCGGGTAGTATTTGTTGCAAAAACCTTGACAGCCTTAACCCTGCACCATTGTTGCCCTGAAACAATAAACGACCGGCGCGAGGATGACGCATAAGATTAAAAAAAAGTCATTGATTATGGATTGCAAGGTAAGAAATATGGAAACAATCAAACTCCCTCGGCTCGGAGTCAACATAAGGGGTTGGGGATGGCCGGCGATGGTCATGCTGTCGGTTTACGGTTGGGGGACGTTGTTCTCTACCATTATCTGGATATGTTTGGGTTATCGTGTTTTGAGACTTTTGATGCGCCTGTTCGGGCTGCTTCTATCCGTCATCTTTACCCTTGCTTCCATCCTTTTTTGGCTTTTAATCATCTCATTAGTCATCATTTAATAACACACAGTATGTCAAACAGTTTTTTATTAGGCTCAAGCGTCGGTTACGATGCAGACGAGCAAAAAGCAGCAAAAGACCGGAGTATCCAAATGTCTTTCGATGACGCGATTTCGCCATCTATGGACGATTTTGAAATGGCCATACTTCGCAATGAAGCCAATATCTGCATACAGGTTCAGACGGGCAAAACCGAAACATCATCCGAAACCGTTACGGGCGATTTTGCTATCGTTGACTACTCCCCAAAAGCATTGGCAGTGTTCGGCGACACCCGACCGATTAAAAACCGACTGACGGCGATTGGCGGACGCTTTAACGCAAGACTGACCCACGAAGGCGTAAAGACGGCAGGGTGGGTATTTTCAAAGACCAAAGAACAGGAATTAAGGAATTTATTAACCATCAAATAATTATCACCATGAAATCAACCGAACATTTTAAGAACACCATTAAGGCATATTTGGACAGGAGGGCGCATGACGATTTACTTTTTGCCGTAACATACGCCAAGCCACAAAAAAACATGGACGACTGCATTACCTATATTTTGAATGAGGTACATAAAGGCGGCTGTAACGGTTTTGCCGACGAAGAAATTTATTCAATGGCCATTCATTATTATGATGAAGACGGCATTACGGCGGTACAGCCGCTTAATTGCCGCGTTGTGGTCAATCATACCGTTGAACTTACGGCAGAAGAAAAGGAAGAAGCCCGACAGGAAGCCATGAAGTGGGCAACCAACGAGGCATACAACAAAATGATACAGCCGAAGAAAAGCGCAAACAAGCCCGCCATCGGCAATACCGATGCCCCTAACCTTTTTAATTTTTGAGCCATGAAGCCGAAAACCAAATTTCAAAAGCGAGTTTTTGAGGCAAGTCAAATGTTGCCTGCTCTCACCGAAGCACAGATAGCATGGGCATATCGGGAATGTTTGGAACACGTAGGACGCAGATTAAAAACAGGACTGATAACGTGTTTGGATTGCGGCCATTCATGGATAGATAAAACATCGGAGAAGCATTGTACATGTCCGAATTGCGGTACGGCGTTGAATATCCGCGATACAAAAAAAAGGGTCTTCCATGATTATGGATATTTGTGTGTTATCACCGTTTCCGGAGATTTGCAGGTATTGCGCTTTATTTATGTCAACAGCACAGGCAGGATTGGCAAACGGGCAAGTTATTTCCACTCGGAGGTGGTACAGCGATGGATGGCCCCGGACGGCAAACACGGAGTCATTGCAAAGTTGCGCCCCATGATGTATTACGGGGACTCATGGAATTTTGGCAGCAAGTTGGAAATACGCCCCGAAAGACCTGTTCATAACATCATTCCGACACATATTTATCCAAATATGCGAATGACCTCCGAATTAAGACGAAGCGGTTTTGACGGCAAGTTTTACTCCATTCCCCTTTTCGACCTGTTCCGGGCGCTGTTATCAAACAGCAGAGCCGAAACACTCCTAAAAGCAGGGCAAGCAGGTCTGTTAAAACATTTTACCGACCGCAATTTTCGGAATATGGACGACTACTGGGCTTCAATCAAGATTTGCATCCGCAACAGCTACTTAATCCAAGACGGCACAATGTGGTGTGACTACATAAACTTGCTGCGCTTCTTTGGAAAAGACCTGCACAATGCAAAGTTTGTTTGTCCCGCCGACCTGCAATCCGAACATGACCGATATGTGAGAAAGAAACGCGAGTGGCAGGAGCGTCAACGAAGGGAGGAAGCTAAAAGAAAGGCGATGAAAGACGAAGCGCATTTTAACGAACAGAAATCAAGGTTTTTTGGTATTCAGTTTACGGACGGGCTGATACATGTGCATGTACTGGAAAGCATCGCAGAAATCATACAGGAGGGCGATGCGATGCGTCATTGCGTATCTGCAAGCGAGTACCATTTAAGACCCGACTCACTAATCCTGTCTGCCCGTATTGACGACAGGCGGATAGAGACTGTTGAGTTGTCACTGTCTCAACTAAAAATACTCCAAAGCAGGGGCGTCTGTAATCAAGTGACCGAATACCATAAACAGATAATCAAGTTGGTGAACAAAAACAGGCTTCTGTTCAAGAGGCGACGAACTGCGTAAAGGGATTTTTGTTTGTCGGATTTTCTTCCACTAATTTTTTAGCAAAGTTATGGGCACTGCCGGACAGGTGCAAGGTCGTGCAGACAGTTTCGGGAACAATCTCCACGCCTTGTGGGGTAGTATTCTTCCCGAAAACCTTGCTTGAAGTCCGTCATTTCCCATGGCGGAAAGCAAAAAATTATTGTAAAATCGTTAAAAATCAATTGTCATGAAAGTAGATTATTTCACCATTCCGGAAATTACCGTATCGTACAAGGATAACGTAAAGACTTCTGAAAGAGCTGTTATTGGCAACTCTGCCGATGCAGCCAAGATATTTGCGGCAGCCTGTAAAGATTGCATGCAGCACCATGAGGAGGTGTATGTCATGTTCCTAAACAGGGCCGGCCGCGTTTTGGGTATATTCCAAGCTGCCAAGGGCGGGATGGCCGGCGCTACGTTTGATATCAAGATTATACTGCAAACAGCACTGAAGGTGTCGGCTTCTGCTATCTTGCTGAGTCACAATCATCCCTCCGGAAACACAAAACCAAGCGGACAGGATATATCCATGACAAAAGCGCTTCAAAAAGGCTGTCAAGCGCTTGACATAAAACTGTTGGACCATGTGATTATAACCGATGAAACATTTACAAGCTTTGCCGACTCGGGGCTGTTATAGCCCTTTTTTTGGTCGAAAATCATAGTTTTAAGGTGTTCATTCCTTTTTCTCCCCGTCCTCGTTGCTGAAATCAAAGCTCCTGCGCACTATGCGTCCAAACGGGCTTTCCACGTACACGTCAATGGTTTGCCGGTCGTTGCAGCGTGAAGTATAATAGAGCCGGAACGCATCCCCAGTGAGCGTAGCGTAGTCATTCGGCACCAGCAGCATACCATCGCCCAGCCTCAGTTCTCCCTTGCCATCGGGCTGAAAGTAGCGGATGACAAACTTCATTCTGTCAAAATACCCTTCCCTTACTATTTGGCAGCGGATTTCGACCGTTTCGTCCTGTGCAATCCTTTTCGGGTAGGGCATAACCTGCAGGTCAAAGGCATAATCCTGCGTAATATCAAGCCTGCCGCTACAGGAACAGGCGATACCGCCCACGATGCAGAGGGTGAGTATCGCCAATAAAATCAGTAGGTTTTTCATGTTATTGTTGTATTTAGTTGATAATCCATTTTAACCCAATCCCCAACTGTGTGTTGGGTATTCCGACGGACGAACCCATCAGCAGGCGTTCTCTAATATGGGTAAGCAGCACAAGCCTGTTTGTCAGATAGGTTTCCATTTCAAGGACGAAAGCCCCTCCATAGAGGAAGGCATCCCTGTTGTTGATGGTTGCTCCGTCCGGCAACAGCTTTTCTCCCCGGTTCAGCGTTTCATATCCCGCCATGGCGGAGGCCCCGACGGAGAGAAATACTGTCTTGGTCGGGTCTGACAGAAATTTGAAAAAATACCCTGCTTCGGCGGTAAACTGCGACCGGGGGATACGGATTCGGGCATAGGGATGGCGCCTTTCAAGGTATTCGATGCCCAGCGCCCACCTGTTCGCCCCCTTTACATATTGGGAAAAGGCGATGCCCGCGAAAAAGCCCTCCCGCAGACTTAGGCCGTTTACAGGGCCTGTGGTACATTGCAACCCGCGCATGCCGGGCAGGCACCGCTGCGCAGACAACTCCGGTGCGGCGATGCCCAAAACGATGATAATCGCAAGGAAAAGTTTGTTCATTTCATTTTCACGGTTAGATTGTCAATTACCTCTGCGCGTATCAAATCCATGTTCTCTATGGTCAAGGTCTGGTTGCGCCCCCCATCCTTTTCAAACAGTTCTATGATTAACTGCTTATCGTCCGGAATGGTGAACTTTGAGAGGACAAATACGGTGCGCTCTTCCCTGTTTCCGGCCACGCCCGTTACTTGATTGTAGCTGCGGAGCGGCATGATTACCCGCTCTTGAATGGCCGTTCGCTTGGCCACCTTTTTGTCCACGATATTGAAGGTAATAAAGTCTATGTTAAAGGAGACGGTTGTGCTATTTTTCAAGCTCAGATGAAAGAACAGCAACTCGTTGTGCGTATATATTTCTTTGAGGAGGTACTGTACTCCAAAGTTTTTACTGCCTATGTGCTTAATCTTTGTCCGGTTGTTGCGGTGGATGGCCTCCATGATAAGACGAACCAAGTAGGGCGATTCGTTGCCCAAATCGGAGAGGTATATGGGAATCTCGTTTCCCGGCTTGTTCTCAAAGTTCCATCCGTGCAGGAAGTCTGCCATCTCCACCGACAGCTTTACCGGCTCGTCGGCGTACTTTACATTGAAGCTGTAGTAACTGCCTTCTTCGGTAATTACCGAAAGGTTGCTCTCTCTGGAGAATCCCTGTGTGGCCGCCTTGACTCTGAGTACATTTTCCACGCCGTCGGCTTTGGCTGCCAGCAGGTCGATGGAACCTAAATCCACGTAGCGGATGGCAGCCGGAAAGATGATGTGTACCGTCTTGGCAAAGGTTACTTCGAGTGCGTATGGCGGAATCATCCGGTTGAATGTGATGGGCCGCGTAAGCCCGTTAAAAAAGTCTCCCCTTGAGGGATTGTTTTGTTCCTGTGCGTTTGCCGCGGTAAACACGCCCGCAACAAGGGCAAGCGTGGCTAAAATCTGTTTCATTTGTTTATTGGTTAATGTTTTATTGATTGTTGACCGATTATTTTAAGCCTGTTTCCGTAAGGAGGTAAAGGCGGTGTCCGGCTTTAAGGTGTACCTTGACTTCGCGGAGCTTTTTTGCCGCAAACTGCGATACTCCTTGAATGACGTTCCGCCCCATGTCTGCCACAAACTGCTGTCCGGCATCACTGGAAAGGCTTATGCTTGTTCCCGCCGATGTGCCCATGTTGGCGATGATTTCCTTGGCGGCGCTCAACTCCTGCAGGCTGGGGATGAAGATTCCGTTCTGACCGTCCATGTCGTAAACACGGAGGTCTACGGGAATGATTACCCCTGTGTGTTCGATGAGGCTTACGGTTATTCCCATCCGTTCTCCTTGAAGTTTCACCGCTCCGGAAAGCACCGTATTGGCGGGAATCACCATGTTTGCGACCTGCATGGGTTCCAGCAGCCGCAGCCGCACGCTCTGCCCTTCCGTTACCGTCTGGTCGGCATGTACGCAGGCAAGAACCGTGTTTTTTACCCTGTCGGTCGCTCCCTCGGTAGCCGTGATAAATCCCCTGTTGCGCTCATTGCCGTAGCCTGCGATAAACTCTTTATCGCTCATTTGGGGCAGCAGCGCCGAGACCGTCTGCTCCCTCACTTGAGAGACAGGTGTGGCGGTCATATCTGAGGGCATATTGCTCCCTGTGCGTCCCGCCGCAGACTCGACAACGGGAGCGGCCATCTCCGCCGCCTCTGCCGTCCCGAATGTTCCCGCCGCCCCCGGCATGTACCTTGCCGCCATTTGGAACGACTTTTCCATCAGCTCAAGGTGATTATCCACGGAGTTCTTACGCGCATCCTCCTCCTCCATCCGCATCTTCATCTCCTCCAGCTCCTGCTTTAGCCGTTCCTTTTCGGGGTCTTCGCGGGGTGTCTCATAAAAATTTTCCAGAACACGGTTTATGTCGCTGTAAGCTGCTGCCGATCCCGTGATGGCAGTATTTCGGGGCGAAGATGGCGGGCGCGGATTATAGCCGCCGGTCGTCTCCCAAACGGGGTCTTCCGGAGGCAACAGCGACAGGTCGCCGGACTGTACCGGAGTATTGTCGCCCAGCAGATCGGCAAAGTCGTGCAGCGAGCGCATCCGCTCCTGCTGCCTGCGCTTAACCTGCTCCTGCTCGTAGGCATCGCGCTTGTCGCCGATAATCGCTTCGTTGCTCGGCATCGGGATGTCGGTATTAAAGCCCGACGACTGTTCACGTCTGGCCTTGTCGTCTGCCGAAGGCGAGAAGATGAAAAAGAGACAGCCTGCACAGATGACGCCCATCAGCGCAAAGACGGCGTACTTCTTCATTTTCTGCTTCTGCTCATCCGAAATAAGACCCTTATTCCCGTCCGTCCGTTGATGGTTGCCTGTCATAATCCTTGGTTTACACTGTCTTTTTGCAGCCTTAATGCTTCGATATGCTGCACTTTCATCAACTCTGTCTCGCCCCTGCCGATATTGTAGATGGAACTTATCACAAACCACACGTTGGCTATCGCCAGCGCCATGCCGATGACTAGCACCAAAATGAACCGCTTCATGGGTGTTGGTTTGCCGCAAAGAAGTCGAAGGCGGTGTTCGACAGCATCCCCTGCATGGGCAAGTGCGTGTTTGATTCCTGTTGCCATAAACGCCTCCTGTTATCGGTCAATCACCCGCAAATCGCGGTTTTGGATGATCTCAAAATTTTCCATCGTAAAGCCGTGGGGATTGTTGTCGCTCCTCACAGAATTAATCAAGTTGCACCGGGTTACAAGGCTGCGCTCCGTGATGTTGCTTTCACGGATGATCAGCTGACGGGCATATGTCACCACCCTGTACGGGTAGGTGTCGAAGTTGCAAACCACGCTGTCTACCTGTAAGTTTTGGTTGATATTGCCGGATATGATGCGGTTATAGTATCCCTTTTCCTGCATGTCCTTGTAGTAAGCGAACGCCGACCTGTCCACAAGAAAGAGCGCCCTTTGGATGTTGCTCTCTATGGCGTTCCTGTCGGGGGCAAGGGTAAAGAACAGCTCATGAAAGCGCTTGACATGTTCCCGCGCCTCGACGGGACGGTTTTGCGACAGGTCCTGCGAGAGCGCCAGCATCAGCGACTTTCCGCCGTCAAGCACATAGATTTTTTGCCGCTGCGCTTCCGCAAAGCGGTAGGAGCTAAGGAGCGCGTACCCCGAAACCGCAGCGCACAGACATACAAACACGATTCCAAAGAAACGTATCTGCCTAAATGATGTTTCAATATTCTTTAAACTCTTAAATTCCATCTGATTTTCTGATTATTACTATTTAATTTCCGCCCCTGTTTACCAACCGTCCCGATATGTTTCCCGAAGCGGCGCCGGAGGCGGCGCCCGCCACCGCGCCCGTTTTGGCTGCCGCAGCGTTGATGTTGCGGTTATAGGCGCCCATGCCACCGGCAGAGATAATCCAGTTGGCCACCGTGGGGATGGTAAAGTATCCGATGATTCCGATAATCATGAAGATGATATAGGTGGCGTTGCTTGCCTCGAGAGAAAAGTTGGGGTTGTTCTGCAACTCCGAAATATCGTTTTGCAGCATCAACACCTGTATTCTGGCAAGTATCGAGCTGAACAGGTCGGATACAGGAAGCCATAAATATACGGATACATAGCGGCTTATCCACTGTGTCAGCGTGGCGTGGAAGCCGTCATAGACCGCGATGCCAAAGGCTACGGGCCCAAGGATGGCAAGTACAATGAGGAAGAAGGTGCGTACCGTATCTATTACCAGCGCCGCCGCTTGAAAGAACAGCTCCAGCAGTTCACGAAACCATCCGCGGATACTCTTTTTCATGTTGTACATGCCCCGTTCGATGTACATTCCCGCTATTTCCGGAGCATCGAACAGTCCCAGTTCCGAGAGGCGCTGGTCAAACGTATCATTGTCCACCAGCCACGCCGTTTGGGGGCTGCGCATCATATATTCGTATTCAAGCTGATCCTTCTGCCGCCGGTACCGGTTCATGTCAAAGGTTTGGGACTCCAGCATCTGATGCGTCCCCTTCACAACGGGTGATAATACCGTATTGATTGTTCCCAGCACAAAGGTGGGGAAGAACATGATGCAAAAGCCGATGGCAAAAGGGCGTAACAGGGGATACACGTCAATGGGTTCGGCGCGGGAAAGGGACTGCCATACCCGCGAGGCGACGTAAAACAGCGCCCCCAGACCGGCAATCCCCTTGGCCACGCCTGCCATATCCCCGCAAAGCGGCATCATCTCCTCGTAGAGGTTACGAAGAATCTGATGCAGATTGTCGAAGTCTATCGCTAACGGTACCATCTACTCCGTTATCTGTTACCAGTACCTGTCCATGGCGTCTCCATAGAGAGCGAGTACCCTGTCAATGTCGCCCGTCTTCTGGGCGCGGAGGTAGGAGGTGGCAAAAACCTTGTTCGTGTAGTAGTTCACTACATTTCGATGCTCCAAGAGCTTGGCGTGAACGTAGTTGATGATGTTTATCCGCTCACTGTCGTTCATCGAAAGTCCGTTGGCGTTGACCACGTTCTTCATCTCCAGCAACATGTTTGCACCCTGTCCCAGCAAAACGGTGTAGCCGGCGCTGATGGCTATCAGCTCCGCAAAGTGAAGGTTGGGGTCGTTCAACATCCTCTGATAACTGTTCACATAGATGTCGCCGATTTCCCCCACCAGCAGGAAGGCGTCCCGTACCTTGAGCGCATCCTTGACCAAATCATTTACAGCCTTGAGCTTGTCGTAGTATTCCTTGCCTTGATTGTAAACCTTTTTCACTTCTTCAAAGTTCCTAATCACATTGGTTACCGTGGAAGAAGTTTGCACAATCTGGTTGGCGGAGTTGATAATACTTGTGGCAATGTTTGCCGGGTCGGTTACGACAAACTGCGCCCTTGCCTGCGTCATAAAAAACATGAGCGTAATGATGACGCTCGTGATGATTAAAATTACCTTTTTCATTTTTTTCTTTTTTTAATGGTTAGTTATTTCGTTTACTTTCTGCTAATTGTTTAATAGCCAATTCAATATTTCCATCCAATTTGTCGGCAAGGCGCATCAGTTCCAGCTTCTCGGTCTCCTCGGTAGTGTACGCATAATACTCCTCCAAGCTGACTTCGGTAGCATAGACCGCCGACTGCACCCCGCCCAGACCAATCCAAACCTCCTTGTATTTACGGTTCGGATGGTTCGCCATGTTGATGGATAACACCTGCGATTTTTCCTTCTCGGTCAGTCCAAGCAACGCCTGTATGCTGTCAAACTTATTCATGTACTTGCGCTGGTCTAAAAGAATCTTACAGTCGGCGTTGTTGATAATGCTCTCTTTCACA
The DNA here is from genome assembly GCA_009784635.1 of Bacteroidales bacterium. Taxonomy (GTDB): domain Bacteria; phylum Bacteroidota; class Bacteroidia; order Bacteroidales; family UBA932; genus WRBG01. The sequence goes on from WRBG01000026.1 coordinate 11,612, forward strand.
ATGGCCGAAGCGATAATATCGTCCACCTCTTGAGTGACTACAATCGCCTCCCCAAAGAATTTCCGGACGGTCTTGTACAGATACTTGATGTATTCCGCCATCCCTTCCTTGGCAATGGCTTTCCATGCCTCCTCTATGAGGATGAGTTTTCGGATTCCCTTTAACCGCCTCATCTTGTTGATAAAAACTTCCATGATGATGATGGTGGTCACAGGAAAGAGTATCTTGTGGTCTTTGATGGCATCTATCTCAAAGACAATAAAGCGCTTGGAGAGCAAGTCAAGCTGCTTTTCGGAGTTGAGCAGGTAGTCGTATTCGCCGCCCCTGTAGTAGGGTTCAAGCACGTTCAAAAAATTGGCAACGTCAAAATCCTTTTCGCGGACTTCCTTGGTGTCGAGGACGTCCCTGTATTCGCCTCTGACAAAATCATAAAACGTGTTGAATGAAGGAACGATGCCTGTCTTGAGGCGCTCTATGTACATGCTCACGGCGTTGGACAGGGCAACCTCCTCGGCCCGCGAAGGCGGCTCGTTATCCCTTTTCCACAGAGTCAATATCAGCGTCTTAATGCTCTCGCGCTTCTCAATGTCGAAAAGGCCGTCATCGGTATAAAAGGGATTAAACGCTATGGGATTTTCCTCCGTATAGGTAAAGTACACACCGTCTTCGCCACCCGTTTTTCGGTTAATCAAGTTGCAGAGCCCTTGATAACTGTTGCCGGTATCAACTAAAACGATGTGCGCCCCCTGCTCGTAATATTGCCGCACCATGTGGTTGGTAAAAAAGGATTTTCCGGAGCCCGACGGCCCAAGTATAAACTTGTTGCGGTTGGTGATGATGCCCTTTTTCATCGGCAGGTCAGAGATGTCCAGATGCAGCGGCTTGCCCGTCAGCCTGTCCACCATCTTGATACCGAATGGCGAGGGAGATGACCGGTAGTTGGTCTCTTGTGTAAAGAAGCACAACGCCTGCTCCATGAACGTATAAAAACTCTCCTCTGCCGGAAAGTCGGCCGCATTGCCCGGAATGCCCGCCCAAAACAGGGTCGGGGCATCTACCGTATTGTGTCGCGGCTTGCACTCCATCAAGGCAATCTGACTCCCCACGTCATTCCTTATTCGTTGTAGTTCTTCGCGGTTGTCACTCCACGCCATCACATTGCAGTGACAGCGGACGGAGGTCAGCCCCAGCGAGTGCGCCTCATTCAAATATTGCTCAATCCACTCCCTGTTAATCTGGTTCTGACGGCTGTAACGCGAGAGCGAGTGCATGTTTCGCGCCTGCTTCTCAAAGCGTTTAAGATTTTCCGCATGGTCGTCAATGAACAGATACTGGTTATACAGGTGGCTGCAACCCAGCAGCACGCCCACGGGAGCGGCAAAGGAAAGGCGGCAGTCGCTGCGGTCGGTAGAGAGCTTTTCATAACGATTATCGGTCGCCACGCGCGGAGACAGGTCCTCGGCATCCGAAAGCGTGTGGAGGCACAAAATATTGTCGCCTATGTGCAGTTCTTCGGGGTCCAGCCGGATGTCCCTTAATGTGGTGGTGTCCTCAAGCGAGAGCGAAAAGTATTTTTCCACAAGCCCCGGCCTGTCCGCCGTGCCGGTAATCTCATCTCCCGTTAACCGCGTCAGCTTGACAAATCCCGAATCGTTGACAATCCGCTCAAACTGCCCGACTGCCTCCAAAAACTTGGCAACCACCTCCCTGTCCCGTATCTCTTTGGGAACAAGGAAGCCGCGGCAGAGCGTATTGAAGTTGCTTTGCATACGCATACGTTCCTTAGTCGTTTTGGTCAAGAACAGGTAGCAGGCATGGTTCAGAAAGGGGCGCTCATTAAAGTGCCGCTCAAACGAGCGGGAAAGAAAACTCAATCCGTCCTTTTGAATGTCGGGGCGGTAATCCTCCTTGATAAACCAGTCCTGCTTGTGCACAATCGAAAAGTTGGGCAAGACCTTGATTGCCTTTGCCCACGCCGAGTGTATCGCCTCGTATTCGGAAGAAGTAACGGTAAAGAGTTCGGGCAGCTCCACCCTAAACGGCACCGTTACATCGGCATCCTTGGAGATGATGCAGTCGTGCTCGACCGCCAACAGCGGAAACTTGCTCTCTAAGGTGGCAGCCCTTAATACGTTCCTCATGCTTCCTCCTTTTTACGGGTAAATAGTCGGGGAAAGCTCCGGCGGCTAATCACATACCGCGGATGGTTGCGCCTTGCCTGCGCCTTCATCAGTCCGTGTTCGCCGTACTTTTTGTTCAAGTGGAAAGTGCCGTACACCAAAATGAGTGCGGCGCTCACGCCAAAGGCGATGCACACCCACTGGTGGACGCCTGCCATGTACATGACGACGAACACAATAAATACTCCCAGCAACCCGCCTGCGAAGATGAAGAGGTACTGTGCTTTCAGCCCTTGAAATTCCGCCGGCCTGCCTATGCCCCTGTTTACCGGATACTCCATGCCTCTCTTGTTTTACAAAAAAAACGAACGGAGGATGGTGGCCGCCACGATGAGGAAGATACAGGCGCCAAACCAGCTTGCAGCCGTCTTGCCCGTATCGGGGTCACCGCTGCTGAACTTGGTATACACCTTGACGCCCCCGATAAGTCCCACAACGGCGCCAACCGCATAGATGAGCTTGGTGGCAGGATCAAAGTAAGAGGTTACCATCTGCGTGGCTTCGGTGATGCCCGCCGCGCCGTTACCCTGCCCAAGGGCTTCGAGGGCAGCCGACAAAAAAACGGCTGCCGATAAAATAATCTTGGATTTGTTCATAATGGTTAACTGTTTAAAATTGTTTGTCTAACTTAAAAATTCCTGCATGTCGAAATTTTTCCACTCATTGGCATTTTCTTCATTGTCTTCATCCTCGCCGCCTTCTGCCCCCTGCCTGCGGAGGTGGCGGTCGATTACCGCCCTTATCCGCGCCGCTTTTCCCGTGTCCGCGGAAACGAGCCGTTCAAACATATCGGTCTTTTCCGCCCTGTAGAGTATCTCTCCCTTGCCCTCAGTCGGGTTGTCGATAGCCTCCACTGCTTCCGCCATCTCCTCCATGCTCCATCCCCCTGCCTGCCCCATATCCCGTCCCAACACCTGCCGCAAGTCCTCCATCTCCTCCTCCGGGTCTATCTCTTCCCCGTCCGGCGCAATATCCAAGTCTTCCAGGTCGGGGTCCGTGCCGAACACTTCCGCCAGCCGTTCAAGCGGAATAGCCGCCGCCACAGCGTTCGCTCCTTCGTTCCCACCGGCAAAAATAGAGGGTTTTTCTATCTGAACTTCAGCTTTTACACCCCCTGTACAAGTTGGCAATGGTTGGCTCCGGTTGGGACGGATAAACCGGCTTTTTACCACTGCGCCGGAAGTGTCGGCATCCCTCTCTCGGGAGGAGGCGCCGCATCCCTTTGCTGTCGCCTGCCGGGGAAAGGCAATACGGTACAGCAGACACAGGGCAATAAACATCATGACAAGGGCAAGGATTTGCATGTTGCGCTAAAACTCAAGAAGGCCCTTGCCGCTCTTTTTGGACAGCTCACCATGGTACAACCCGATAATCTCGTCGCGGTGCGCTTCAAGGTGAGCCGTCAGAATGGCGTCTATATACCCGCCAACCGTAACCTCCCTGCCGGAAAGGATTTTGACGATTTCCAGTATCGTGGCGTGGATGCGCTCGCTGATGTATACGCACCGGCGACCCTTAAACTCATTCCGCCCAAGAAACCGTGAACTGTAATCGGCAGGGATGCCCCCTCCGTGTCTGACGGGGTCTTTGACTCCTTTGGACCGTTCTTCAACCTGCGCGGCAGGCCCCGGACCTTTTCGCCCCGTCCATGCATCCTGCTCCCTTATGGAGGAAAGCAGAAAGGTTTCATCAATATCCACTTTCCTGTTTGCCATGGCCCTCCGGTTTGATGATGCGACATACCTCCTCCGACAATTCTTCTATATTGCTGTCCCTAAGCAACGCCCTGTCCGGAGGAAAAAGCGTGGAACGAAACACCGACCTCCGTTCAATAGACATCTCCCTGCGAAAACGCTTGCTGTCGGGAAGAGAGGTTTTCAATATTTGCAGTCCAAGCTCGGCAATGGCCCCCTCGTACACTTGGTAAAGAGGCGTTTTTTCGCGCCCGTCCACCATGTTCCAAAAAAGGTAAAGACCCTTGAGCTTGCCCCTGCCGGCGCTGATGATGTGGTCGCTGAGCATCGTGGCGTATTGCAGGGTGCTTTCTAATACTAAACGGTCGGCGCTGATGGGGGTAAAGATATAGTCCATAGCCGCCAGCGTCTTAATCACGCCCTCGCTGTTCAGTGTGCCGGGGAGGTCAAAAAAGATGAGGTCAAAGGGCTTTTCGGCATGCTCCATCAAAACGTCGGCATCGTGCAGCGCTTCTGCGGCGGTACTCTCCTTTACAGGGTACGCCTTGATGCCCAGATTACGGAACTGCCCGTAAGCCATACGCTTGAAATAGTCGTTCTCCATCACGAGCTTGCTGTCGCGCCTGCGCTCCCTTACGATGCTGTGCTGCGGATAGTCGCAGTCAATCACCGCTACACGCAGTCTCTTGACATAGTGAAGGTAGCCGGACACTAATACGGTTACAGACGTCTTCCCCATCCCGCCTTTCTGGGTGGAGAAGGATACAAACGGTGTTTCTCTGTTCATTGATTTGAATGTTTTATAGGTTAATGATTTGGTTGTTCAGTTGTGTAATTGTTCAATGAAGCGCTTCCCTGCTGACGTACATCCACACAACAATACGACAGTACGTCAGCACAACAATGATGGTGCGCATCACCAAAGAGTCGCTTTTGTACGGATGTATTTACCTGCCTGTTCATTTCATTGTCGGTTTACCGGATTGATGGCACATTGCGTCATTTCACTGCAAAAGAAGCCGGAAAAACCGGTCTTTTCTCCGGTCTTCTCGGTGGTGGCACACACCGGCCGGGCAATGGTGCGGGTTGGCTCGCCCGACCATGCTTGCCCTCCCCAAAGACCTCCCTAACTTTGCAGCGTCTTTCAAACATCCGTTGTTATCATGCAAAAA
>WRBG01000027.1 GCA_009784635.1 Bacteroidales bacterium
ATAACTGCATGAAGACTGATATACTAATTGTTTATGAACGCAAGGTGAGAAACTAGAAAATCGGTGAAAGAAAGAGGAGGAAAAGAGGTCGAAAGAGAAAGAGAGAGAGAGAGAGAGAGAGAGAGAGAGAGAGAGAGAGAAGTAATCAAGTAGTTACGGGGTTAGCCTCATTTTTTAGATATTCAAAAGCCGTGTCGGAGCAGTCCGATGCGGCTTTATTTTGCTATGCAAGGGATGGTGCGCCATCTGAAATCTTAAATTACTTAACACATAAACATTATTTATCATCATGAAGAAACTATTATTTATGACATTCGCCACAGTAATGCTGATGGCTTCAAACTGCAATCCACAAGATGCACCTGAAAAAGATGTTTGGATAGGCGGCACGCCACCTCCCATCTATGAAGGCTATGCAGGTGAAACTACATTTGTAATAATAATGCAATTTATTACTGACTGGCAAACGGTTTCAATAACGTGGTATACAAATAATAATGGAACAAACCAAACGACTCCTCCAATTGGTATAATAACTGGGGCACTGCATAATGTGACTGGACATGATTCGCATCGTCAAGCATATTTAACTTTTTCTTCAACTGCAAGTGCCGCAGCAGGGACATATTATTTTAGGGCAACTATTGATGGCATACAGTCAAATGTACGTGAGTTAGTTATTACTGCTCCTACTTTAGTAACCGATATATATATATCCACTTTGGGAGGGTTGATTGGTTTAGGACAAACGACAACTTTGACTGCTTGGGTAGATCCTTTTGAAGCTACTAATAAGAATATAACGTGGAGTAGCCTTCATCCAAGCATTGCTACAATAAATGCATCTACAGGCGTAGTAACAGCGGTAAGCGCAGGAACGGCTACCATTGCAGTTAGTGCAACAGACGGCAGCGGAGTTATTGCAACTAGACGCGTTTCGGTTATCGGTCAGGGGAATGGTTTACAAGGGAATCCCTATATTATTCGCACACCTGTAGAGTTGGATGCTATACGTCATAACCCATCTGCTCACTATAAATTAGGTAATGATGTTAATCTTACAGCTTACCTTGCGCTAGGCGGTGAAGGTCACACAAAATGGGGATTAAATGGATGGATGCCGTTTGGGGGTGACTATCAAGGCGCAACATCTGATGAGCTATTCAGTGGTAGTTTTGATGGAGCAGATTACAGAATTATTGGTTTGTGGATAAACCGTCCACAAGGGTTTCGTGTTTCATTGTTTGGATCTTGCAGGAATGGGACTGTCATAAAAAATCTTGGAATAGAGATCGCAAATGCTAATGGTGGTGTCAATGGCTATTCTGGTGTTGGTGGCGTAGCGGGCAGTTTTCAGGGCGATAGTATTACCAATTGCTACGTTACCGGAAATGTCAGCGGAAATATTGGTAATAATGTCGGCGGAATAGCGGGCTCTTTAAGCGGGGGCAGTATCACTAACTGCTATACTACAGGTACAATCACCGGAGGGGGTAGTATTGGGAATGGTGTTGGCGGCGTGGTGGGTTATATATATGATGGCAGCATCGCCAACTGCTATGCTACAGGTGCGGTCATCGGCTATTCGGACGTTGGCGGTGTGGTGGGAAATCTTTACAGTAGTAGCATGACCAACTGTTATGCTATAGGTGGTGTTATTGGCTCTTTTGGTGTAGGTGGCGTGGCAGGAAGAATCAGCGAAGGTAGTAGCTTATCTAATTGCTATGCTATAGGTGCGGTTAGTGGAAGTAATTCTGTTGGTGGCATAGTAGGTCAAGTTTGGTCTAACAGTGGCGTATCAAACTGCGTTGCGCTTAACCCAAGTGTTACGGCTACTAATCTTTCGGTAGGGCGTATGATGGGAGACAACAATGGCATACTTGCCAACAACTGGGCACGGAGCGACATTCAAAATGGATCCGGCGGTTTGTTTTCTACTACCAATGTTTCCTTAACCGGTCGTGATGGCGCAAATATCACTCCGGTTGATGCAGAGAAAACTTCAAGTTGGTGGACGACAGCTCCACCAAATGGGCCGGGCTGGAATCTGTCCGGCACTGCCGACAATCCTTGGAAATGGGACGCAACTCTTTTAAGACCAGTATTGTATTGGCAGTAAATAATTTTCAAATTCACAACATATGAAAATCTCACCTCATATAAAACACAAACCAATAACTTTTGTCGATAATTATGACCAACTTGATGGTATTTATGCAGGAAAAACGGATGCAAAATATCTATCTGTTGGTACAGCTCAATACGGCAACACTCAAATTTCGGCTAAAGTTTTGCGGCATACCGGACAACAATGGAGTCCTCAAAGTGAAGAATTGCCTTTACATAGGGTCTTTGACTTGTGTACATTGATTTTAAAATCAATTCTATTAAGCGCAAATGTGCAATTTCCAAATACAAGTATTTCTGTTGGGAAAGCGAATCTGGGAAAATTGAAATCAATCATCGATTACTATACTAAACCGGTAAATAGGTCTGAGTTGCTGCCAAAAATACAAGAACTACAGATTGTCTTAAATGACTTCATGCAGAAAGAACCAAAATTGTAAGCCTGTCAAACAACCAAGAGAAATCGGCTGAAGTCAGCGGGCTAAACCGCTCCATCTGTTGATTTTGCATCCGTTCTCTTGGAATTACACCGCTATCTCCTCTACCTTTTGCTCTACGGTGCGGAGGTAATCCCTGCAATGCTTTACTAAGAAGGCGGCGCGCTCCAAGTCGGAGGCGGCGCAGGACAAATCGGTTTGTCCGTTTTCCCATTTTTTTACCAAAGCGGTCAGTTCTTCCATGGCTTGGGTATAATCCAAAGCGCTTGTCTTTTTTGCCATATTAATAGTCGTTTACAATCATTCTTTTACTTCTGCATCTACACTTCCGTGTTCCAGAATCAACTTGAACCGGTCTCCCGGGGCCACTTCTTTAGCGTCCCTCAAGGCCTTTCCCCGATAGAGCGCCAAGGCATAGCCCCGTTGCAGGGGCGCTAAAGGATTCAGATTTTTAATCGCCTGCTCCAATAAATCCACCGCATGTACCTTATTTTTGATATCCATAACCACCATCATTTTTAGCCGCTGAATCAAAGGAGTTAAAGCCTCTTTATGCGCCGACAGCCTGCCCAATACCAATTGTTGCATTCGCCGACCCAAAGCCTCTACCTCCCCGTCTAATTCCTCCATATAGTCCAGCAAAAATTCGGCCAAGGCCGTAGGCGTTTTTACAGATGTATGAGCCACCAAGTCAATTAAATGTTCGTCCTCGTCATGACCAATACCGGTAAGCACAGGCAAGGGAAACTGAGCTACATGACAGGCTAAGTGATAATCGTCAAAACAATGGAGGTCCGACACCGCCCCGCCGCCTCGCATAATCACCACCGCGTCAAATTCGTCCATTCGTTGCGCTATGTCCGACAAGGCCGCTATAATCCCCGCCGGAGCCTCTGTCCCCTGCATGGGCGAGGGAAAAAGCGTTACTTGAAAAGCATAAGCCTGTGGATGATGCTGCAACTGTTCGGTAAAATCCCGAAATCCGGCTGCTTGGGAAGAAGAAATCACCGCCAACCTCTGAAGGGGCGCCGGAAGTTCCAACTGTGCATTCATCTCTAACACCCCCTCCTGCCGCAATCGTTCCAGCGCCTTTTTGCGCTCCAAGGCAATGTTTCCAATGGTGTAAACGGGGTCTATATCGCTTATTTGTAAACTGATTCCATACATAGGATGGTATTGCACCGACACTTTGACCAAAATTTCCAGTCCGCTTGCCAAAGCCACCCCGGAGGTAGTTTCAAAATAGGGACGCAACATTCTGAATACCGAAGCCGGAATCCAAGCTTGAACTTTGGCCAGCAATTGTTGCCGGCTTCGGTCGTAATCGACTAATTCCAAATAACAATGCCCCGCCGGCTTGGCGGTAATGTCGTTAATTTCTGCGGTAATCCAGAAATGTTTGGACAACCGGTCTTCTATGGCCGATTTAATCTGAGCCTGCAACTCGCTTAGACGTATGGATGTTGGGGATTCCATATTGTGTTGCAAAGGTATACATTTTAAAATAATTTTCATTACTTTTGCGGTATGAAAAAAATAGCCCTCATCGGATTTGGAACGATTGGTAAAAAACTTTACGAGCAAATTTGCGCAGACCGCTTATTAGAGGTGGCCTTTATCTACGACCCACAAGCCAAGGTCCCCCACCCTGTAGCTTTGGGACACCCACCTACGGGAAAAGATTTTGCCACAGTGGATTTGGCGGTAGAAGCGGCCCTTCCCCAAACGGTAGCGGATTTTGGTCGGGACATACTCAAGCATACCCATTTTATGCCCTTTTCTCTGACCTCTTTAGCCAATCCGGAACTCTTGGACGATTTGCTTTATATAGCTAACATACATCAACATCAGCTGTTTATACCCCATGGAGCCATTTTGGGATTGGACGGTATTTTTGACGGGAACAGGCTGTGGGACCATGTTCAAATTGTAACGACCAAAAATCCAAAAAGTTTGGGACGAAGCGATACCGAGAAATACGTTATTTTTGAAGGAAGCGCCCGTCAAGTAGCTCGGCTTATGCCCAGAAACGTCAATGTTCACGCTGCATTGGCATTGGCAGGCATAGGTTTTGACAAAACCAAATCAATATTAGTCTCCGACCCCAACTGTACAGAAAATACCCATCTGATTACCGCCCAAAACGCCGATACCGTTTTTGAAATATCCATTAAAAGCAATCCGGTAGGCGCCGTTACCGGCGCGTTTACCCCCGTATCGGCCTATGGCAGCGTCCTGCGGGCCTTGGGCATTGCAAAAGGAAACTTTACCACTGTTTAAATGAGTTCTAACCCCGTTTCTTCCGCCGTCTTTGTATGCAGCAGCCCCGATGCTTCTAAAATGCCGACCCATCGCCTGCCCGAATACGCCTTTATTGGCCGCTCCAATGTTGGTAAGTCGTCTTTAATCAATATGCTCACCGGACAAAAAAACTTGGCCCATACCTCTGCCACGCCGGGAAAGACGCAGATGATTAATCACTTTTTAATCAATAAGGCTTGGTATATTGTTGACCTGCCCGGCTACGGCTACGCCAAAGCCTCCAAAAGCCGGCGCGAGGTGTTGGGCAACATCATTCGGGACTATCTGAGCAACGGGCAGCAGATGACCATGTTGTTTGTACTGCTCGATATTAGGCTTGAACCTCAAGACATTGACCTTGATTTTATTGAACAACTCGGAAGTTTGGAAATCCCCTTTGCCCTCATTTTTACCAAAGCCGACAAATTAGGTCCTGTTGCGGCAAAACGCTACGTAGAAGCCTACAAAAGCCGCCTGCTGGAGCAATGGGAAGAACTTCCCCCGATTTTTATCACCTCATCCGAAAAAGGCATTGGACGTCAAGAGCTTCTTGATTATATTAACACCATAACCCAACAAATCACAAATTAATTTATACCTTTGAGCCCATAATCGCCCAATAAATAACCTTAGAGATTATGGACCATTATCACAAAATCAAAGTTTTCAGTTGCGCTAATTCCAGATACTTAGCCGAGAAAATTGCCTCCGCCCTCAAGCTCAACTTAGGCGTGTCCAGTGTTACTTATTTTAGCGACGGAGAATTTCAGCCCGCCTTGGAAGAGAGCGTACGCGGCTCCACCGTGTTTATTGTGCAATCCACCTTTCCGCCCATAGACAATCTTTTTGAACTCTTACTCACGATAGACGCCGCCCGCCGCGCATCGGCCTACAAGGTAATTGCCGTAATGCCCTATTTTGGCTGGGCGCGTCAAGACCGCAAAGACAGGCCGCGGGTGTCCATCGGCGCCAAGTTGGTGGCCAACCTCCTGCAAGCCGCCGGATGCGACCGGGTCATGACCGCCGACCTCCATGCCGACCAAATTCAAGGCTTTTTTGATTTTCCCGTAGACCACGTATATGCCAGCTCTGTATTCTTTCCCTATATCCATAGCTTACAATTAGAAAACCTGTCGGTAGCGGCTCCCGACATGGGCGGAGCCAAACGCGCCAACGCCTACGCCCGCCTCTTGGAATGTCCCATGGTTATCTGCCATAAATCCAGAGAAAAAGCCAATGTGGTAGGCTCTATGACCGCCATTGGAGAAGTAGAGGGGCGCAACATAATCCTCCTTGACGATATGATAGATACCGCGGGCACCATCGCTAAAGCCGCCGACATGATGATGCAAAAAGGAGCGCGGAGCGTAAGCGCTATGGCCACCCATGCCATACTGTCGGGACCGGCCTACGACAATATTGCCCGTTCTGCCCTCCACGAGGTAGTAGTAACAGATACCATCCCTCTGCGCAACTGCCCCCAACAGGACACCTCTAAGATTAAGGTACTCTCTGTGGCCGAACTTTTTGCCGACCTTATCTATAAAGTATACAACTACCAATCCATCAGCACCAAGTTTATATTTTAAGCCATGTATCCCAAGGTCGAGCATAATTATCAGGTGTTGGTAGCCGGAATCAAGCGATTCTTTGGAGACGCCGGTAAAACTTCTGCCGTTTTAGGGCTGTCCGGAGGAATTGATTCTGCCGTAGTCCTTTGTTTGGTGGCCGACGCCTTGGGAAAAGAGCATGTACACGGACTGATGATGCCCTCTCCTTTTTCTACGGTACACTCCCTCACAGACGCCATAAAATTAGCGGAACAGGCGGATATTTCGTACCACGTCATTCCCATCGATTCCATTTATAGCCGGTTTCTTAAAGAATTGGCTCCCGTCTTTGAACACAGCCAACCGGACACTTGCGAAGAAAACATACAGGCCAGAATCCGGGCCTGTCTGCTCATGGCCTACGCCAACAAAAAGGACTGCCTCTTGCTCAATACCACCAACAAAAGCGAATTAGCCATGGGCTACGGAACCCTCTACGGAGATTTGGCCGGAGCCTTGATGGTGCTGGCCGATGTGTATAAAACGGAGGTATACGAATTAGCTACCTTCCTCAACAGCGAAAAAAACCGTATCCCCCTGTCCATTATAACCAAAGAACCTTCTGCCGAACTCAGAGCCAACCAAAAAGACAGCGACAGCCTGCCTCCCTACCCTGTTTTGGACCCCCTGCTCCACGCATTGATTGAAGAAGGACAAAGTCCCGATGCCCTCATAGCCAAAGGCGAGCCAAAGGAAATAGTAGAGCAGGCGGTACAGGCCATGCGTCATTCGGCCTTTAAAAGACTTCAATTGCCTCCGCTCCTTAAAGTGTCGCAACATCCCCTATTATCCAAAGACAAATGGCGCTGACCTTCCTTATATCTATAATTCTGTTGGCCTTATGTTTAGTAGGCATGGCCATTTCGATGCTGATTAAAAAAGACGGAGCGTTTCCCAATACCGAAATCGGCAGCAATCCCCGAATGCGCCAATTAGGCCTGCGTTGTTCCAAAGAAGAAGAATGTGCCGCCTGCTCCCGCAGCAACGCCTGTACAAGTAATACCCCAAATTAAGCAAGTATATGATAGCAATCGTAGGCCGCCCCAACGTAGGTAAATCCACCCTCTTCAACCGGTTGGTTGGCATGAGGCAAGCCATTGTAGACGAGACTGCGGGCGTTACCCGCGACCGGCACTACGGCACATCGGACTGGAACGGACGCTCTTTTTCCGTCATTGACACCGGCGGATACGCCCGAAATACGGACGACGTATTTGAAGAAGAAATCCGCAAGCAAGTGCATTTAGCCATAGATGAGGCAGATGTAATTCTTTTTATGGTGGATGTAGGTTCCGGCATCACCGATTTTGACCAAATGATTGCCGATATCCTGCGCAGACAAAAAAAGCCGGTCATTACGGTGGTCAACAAAGTAGATACCTCCGACCGGATGTACGACAGCCACCAGTTTCATGCCTTGGGCTTAGGCGGCAACCTGTTCTGCATTTCTTCCGCTCAAGGGCACGGCACCGGCGACTTGATGGATAGGATCATCGAATTGCTGCCTCCCGCAGCAGAAATACGGGAAGGCTTGTCCATCCCCCACATTGCCATTGTCGGCAAGCCCAATGTGGGCAAATCCTCCCTAACCAACGCCCTATTGGGAGAAGAACGCCACATTGTAACGCCGGTGGCCGGCACCACTCGGGACGCCATCACTACCCGCTACAACAAATTCGGTCACGATTTTATGCTGATAGATACCGCCGGACTCCGCAAAAAAGGAAAGGTACATGAAGACCTCGAATTTTATTCGGTCATGCGCGCCGTCCGCGCCATTGAATACGCCGATGTGTGCATACTGATGTTGGACGCCTCTTTGGGCGTAGAAAGTCAAGATATGAGCATCTTCAACTTGATAATCCGCAATAAAAAAGGCTGTGTGTTGGTGGTCAACAAATGGGATACGGTAGTCAAGGACAGCCATACCATGAAAGCCTACCAACAAACTATTATCAAACGCATTGCTCCTTTTACAGACCTGCCGATTATCTTTACCTCCGTAACCGAAAAACAACGGATTTTAGAGGTGCTGAACGCCGCCGCCAAGGTCTGTGAAAACCGCAACCGCAAAATCAGCACCTCCAAGCTCAACGATATCATGCTTCCCGAAATCGAACAGTATCCTCCTCCCGCCATTAAGGGCAAATACATCCGAATTAAATACATCACCCAACTACCTACCCCCGTCCCCTCTTTTGCCTTCTTTTGCAATCTCCCCCAGTACATAAGGGAGGACTACAAACGCTTTTTGGAAAACAAGCTCCGCAGCCACTTTGACTTTACCGGCTGCCCGATTCAGATTTTTATACGGCAGAAATAGGCAACAGGATGGTGAAACAGGCCCCGCCCCATTCCGAGCTGCCGTAGGAAATAGTACCTTGGGTTTGTTCGATAATACTGCGGCAAATGGCAAGGCCCAAACCGGTACCGCTGCTTTTGGTGGTAAAATTGGGCTTAAACAGACGATTTCTCAAATCTTTGGGCACGCCGGGGCCATCGTCTTCCACATGTAAAGCATACATCTCCTCTGTTTGCTCAAGGCGAAGGCGCACCCTTCCGCCGGCTCTTCCTTCCAAGGCCTGCCTTGCGTTGGAAATCAAGTTAACCAATACCCTCGACAATTGTTGCTTGCGTCCCATTACATAAGCCGGATTAACCTCTGAGGTAAACAATATCTTGACGGTCTCTCCGGTACTAAAAAGCACACGCTGTTCCTCAATCAAATGATTAAGCTCCACCGGCGCCGTCTCTTCGCTGTAAAAACGGGAAAAACTCGACAGCTCTGAGGCCGCATCACTAAGAATATCAATGTGCTCAATTAGGGTTTGAGCCAAACCATCAAAACGCTCCGACCAATCGGGGACCTTTTCTTTTTTTAGCCGTATAAGGTGTTGCAGGCTCAACCGCATAGGAGTCAAGGGATTTTTGATTTCATGGGCAATCTGACGCGCCATCTCCCTCCAAGCCTGCTCCCGCTCTGTTTGGGCTATGCGTCCGGAGGCCTCGGCCAAGTCGTCCACCATTTTATTATAGGTGTGTATCAACTCCCCTAATTCGTCTTTTCCCTTATAATTAATATGTTCCAACTGTCTGGTCAAGTCTAAACGCTGCATTTTTTTACCCACTTCCACCAAAGGCCTGCCTAACTGATTGGAAAGAGCCGTGCCCGCAAGAATGGCCGCCAGCAACAGCAATATATAAATGTTGGCTACCGTTGCCACCACAGAGGTCAGGTCTCCGGCGATTTTGGATTCCCTTGAAAAATAAGGCAGGTTTAGATAGCCCATCCGCTTTCCCTTGTCGTTAAAGAAGGGGGCGTAGACCGAATAATACTGCAACCCGCCAATATGCTCTTTATGGAAAAACTTTAGCCGGTGCATCCTGTCCATCATCCTAAAAGCCGTGCTGTTCATACAGCTTCCCATCAAGTATTTATCAAAAATTTCGGGCTGGGAAGTTTGTACCAGCCATCCTCTTTGGTCGTATATATTGATGTCGATGTGCATATTTTTAGACAACTGGGTAAGCTGCTGAGACAACAGTTCTATATTCACGCTTTCCCACCTGTCCACCAATCTGAAAGAATATTCAAGCATGGACTGGGCAATCTGCATCTTTTCTTCCATCGCCCTTCGGTTGTTTTCGTTATACAATTTTATCCCAAACCAAACGCTTCCCGACCCCATAAAAATAAGGGCTCCTATTAGGGAGACGACTACCAAAAGCATAATTCTGCGCCTGAACGAGCGGTTGGGGTTCCTTTTCCAAAACTTACTGACCGGAAGTTTGATAATGCCAAAAATAATCAAGCCGTAAAAAAGGGCCAAGTAGGAAAAGGATACCAAATAAGAGAAAAAGGTATAGACCGGCCGGCTAAGTATAATAACGGCATGGGTGTTAAAACTGTTTATATAATGCCGGTAGCCGTCTTTTTCCATTACGGTAAAAGATCCTGTTGGATATTGGGTCGGCAATTGGGTGGAATACATATAACTCCCCGAAAAAGTATTCAAGTCTCCCAGCATATATTTGGCAAACGAATAATTATAGGGTACCCGCGACCATTCGGGGTCGGTTTGGTCTCTCAACAATTCGGGATAACCTATCATTTCTTTCACCAGACGGGAATCCAATTCGATATACAAGTCGCGATATCCTCCGTAAAACCGAAAATGAATCACCCCAATATAACTGGTTCGCCCGTTGGCGTTATCCAAAAAATAAAAAGCCGAATTTTCTTCCAGAAGCGTTCCATATCGAGCTATTTCCAAATGAAAAAAGTTATAACAGTTTACCGGAATCGGCTGCGTCTCTATCAGCAGGTTATCTCCGGGTCTGCACAAGGTGATTTGCAGGTCGTACCTGCCTTGGAGTCCGGCAAAATGCACATTCATCAATCTGCTCAATATCAAATTATCATCCACATCGTACTCAATCATGGACTTGAGTATAACATCTGCATCAATAACTCCCTCCGCTTGAAGCAACAGTTTTTCTGTTTCGGCGTCTCGCTCCATACCCATCTTTACCGTCCAGTCCCTGTTGCGCTCTAACTCTCTTTGGGACCCGTATACCGCCACCATGACTAAACTGTAAAGGGCTATTCCTCCTACATACAAGGCTATCATTCTCTGAGACAACAATATGTTTCTATAACCTTTTTTAACCCAAATCGGCCAGCCCAAACAGATTAAAAAATAGAGCGCGGTAAAAAGCAAGCCAAACGAGAAGTATACCAAAACCGAATAAATGGACAACTCGCCCACCCTAAAGATTTCCATTCCCATATTGGCATGGATGGCTATCGAGCGCAGACATACATGAATGTGAACCGCGAGCAACAAGGGCAAAAGGGCAAGGCTTGCCGCATGACGAACATATTGAAGACCGGAACGAGGCGCCTCCCTTAGCCTAATAAAAAAACGTACAAAGGACCTGCGTACAATCACCACAGCCGATATGGCAAAGAAAATAAAAAGATGATTAAAAAGCAGATTGGCCAAGGTTTCCGAAAGAGAAGGGTCGGAATAGAGCATGGTCGAAAACAGGGGAGACAGTTCGGAAAGCTGCCGTTCCAGCAAAAAGCAAAACAGACGCAGCAAGCCCAGCAGGGGCAAGGCTATCCAAAGGCTTTTTCCTTTGGGAAATCCCCAAAGAAAACAAAAAATGCCCAATACTGCCCACCAAATCGAAAACCATCGTAAAAACATGGCGGACTTGGCATTGTATAACCGCACATCATGCAGCACATTAAACAACACCGTCTCTCCGTCGCTGCCGTATACCGGGTAGCCTTCATCAATATATACCGGAATAATCGAAAAGTGCCGGCCCAAACGCAGCCTTGGATTTACCTCGCTTTTGATAAAAGCATTGGAAAAAGGATATTCAGTTTGGATTAATAAAGCAGTGATTACGGTATAGGGCGCTTGACTGTAAGCTCTTACTACATACCAGCCATTCCCTATGTTTACATACCTATCCCGTTTATCATGCCGGTAGCTATAAATAGATTGGTGGGAACCCGGCAGGGTATTGACCCAAGTACAAAGCGAATCGTAGTAGTATTTATACAAGATTTGGTCTTCGCCCAAACGACCCGACTCCATCCACTCGTCTTTGTGCTGCCCAAGCGCAATCGTCGCCGCCTCTTCTAATTGTTTCTGCTTGGTATGCAAGCGCTGTTCCAAGTTGAGTACCTCGTTGGAAAAATTGTGATACCATTGCGAAGTTACAAACGATAGGCACACAAAAAGCGCTGCCAACAGGGAACATGCCCCAACGCCCCAACGCATCCAATAACGGGTATTTTTGTAAGGACTCATAGCATAGTGGGTGGTAATAAGAGGCCTGCAATAATCAAGCCAAACTTATTGGAACAGGGGATTCGCATAGGCTTGTACATCTTCTTTGCTGATAATCTTATTACTAAGAATCAATAGTCGTTCCATTACATTGCGCAGCTCCCTAATGTTGCCTGTCCAGCTGTGGGCTTTAAGTTCTTCTAAGGCTTCGGGAACCATTTTGCGAGAAGCCATGCCGTATTCTTGGCACAACTGGCTTAAAAAATGATTGGCCAGCAAGGGAATATCCTCTTTCCTTTCTGCTAAAGTCGGCACATGAATCACAATCACGCTCAGACGATGGTAGAGGTCTTCCCTAAAAGTACCCTTTTCGATTTCGGCTTGGAGGTCTTTATTGGTTGCGGCTACCACCCTTACTTTTACCGGAATATCCTTGTCGCTTCCTACGCGGGTAATCCGGTGTTCCTGCAATACCCGCAACACTTTGGCTTGGGCAGCCAAACTCATGTCGCCCACCTCGTCCAAAAAGAGGGTGCCGTTGTCTGCCTGTTCAAACTTGCCTTTATGTTGCCTAACGGCAGATGTAAAAGACCCTTTTTCGTGTCCAAATAACTCGCTCTCTATAAGCTCACTGGGAATAGCCGCACAGTTGACCTCTACAAAAGGCATAGATGCCCGCGGGCTTTTTTCGTGCAGCCAACGGGCCACCAACTCTTTACCCGTACCGTTAGAGCCGGTAATCAGCACCCTTGCCTCTGTGGGGGCTACCTTGTCTATCATTTCCTTAATCCGCATAATCGCCGGAGTGTCTCCCACAATTTCGGGAATTTTGGATACTTTCTTTTTCAAAATTTTGGTTTCCTTAATCAAGGACGATTTGTCCGTAGCGTTGCGCATGGTTATCAGAATCCGGTTTAAATCCAAGGGTTTTTCAATAAAATCGTAGGCTCCCTTTTTGATACATTCCACGGCGGTATCTATGGACCCATGGCCCGAAATCATCACAATCGGAGCATCTATACCCGTGGAAACCATTTTCTCCAATACTTCTATCCCATCCATGCCCGGCATTTTAATGTCGCAAAAAATCAGGTCGCACTGGAAATTTTTAACCGTTTCCAAGGCTTCGGCTCCGGATTCGGCCAGCGCAACCGTATGCTTTTCATATTCTAAAATCTCTTTTAAGGCATTCCGAATACTGCGCTCGTCGTCTATAACCAAAATATTCATAGCTTCTTTTTTTGCAAAGGTAGGCCTTTTTGCCGTATGAAAAACTTCTACTATATTTGCCCATAAGAACCAAAAAGAAGACTATGTAAGATAAAAAATTAATAAAGAAAGCGTTAGCCTTATCCACGTTTCCGAAACTCGCAATTTCAAACAACTCGAAGGGTAAGCAACATTCACGTCGTTCTACGGCGTGGGCTTGTTTATTTCGAGTTGCAGGCATGCGAGGCCTAGGAAACGAATAAGTTTACAACCCCACGCTTTTTCGTTTGCTTTCAACCCTTAGAACGATGAACCACTTTAAAATTGTTGAGCGTTTATGCAGGATACACGACCTGATTCAGCAAGAGGCAACCGGTCCTCCCGGCGAGTTTGCCAAGCGCTTACGTATAAGCCGGAGGCAATTCTACAATGATTTGGAGGAATTAAAAGATTGGGGAGCAGCTGTAAAGTATAGTCGTATCCGCCGCACATTCTTCTATACCAACAATTTTCACATCACTCTAATCAAATTGCACCTTTCGAGAAACCACACAGGGGAACAAAAAGAGGAGAAAAATGAAAAATAACCGCTTCCGTGCAAGGAAAATGCACAGAAATCCTGTACATTTGTCCGACTTAATTTTTGCACTTAGGGCCCCGCGAGCCCTAACCCAAAGACAAGTAAGCCTTTCCTGCCGGCTATAAATGCATCGAAACGAACAAACATATTTATGAACCCTAAAAACAAGAAAGGCGTAGCAAAGATACAACAAAAACGAAAACTTAGGGCGGTTTGTCCCTTTTTTCCAAACAAACCAAAATAATAATCAAACGAATAATTTAACTATTTAATTTTTTAAACATTATGAAAAAGAAAATATTACTCTCAACAACATTTTTTGCTGTTGTTGCTCTTGCCGTAACGGTAAGTATCAACCTAAACTCCAACAAAGCACAATCAGCTTTAACCTTGGCGAATATTGAAGCACTGGCGCGAAGTCATGGTGGTGGGGAAGATGAGTGGGCAAAAGAGTCTGTAACAGGGCGCGTTGTCTATGAAGAGGATGGGGTGATGATTGAGAAAGACTGCTGTGTTCCCTCAGTAGCCACTGATGCCTGCAACGTCGGTGTAATTAGGTGTATGGCAGGATGATTTTTAATTGAGGAGTATTGATAAATCGTGCTTTCCATACTCCTCAATTATTTAAATCTAAAGAATATGAGAACAGTACAAATACTCCCTATTGTTCTTTTACTTGTATTGATTATAGGATGCACTAGGGATAGAGATGAATTCAAACCGTTAGTGAGCGATAAAAATGCGGTGACCATTCAACTATCCAACAGAAAAGCAGACTATAAGCTTGAACCCATAAAAATGTCTGAATTTGTCGACTCTGTAAAATTTATCCAACTTGAGGAGACAGGGGAAAGCTTAATTGGTAGCATAAATAAGATTTTTTTCACTGCGACCTATGTCATAGTTGAAGACCGTCAGCAGAACACTGTTTTCTTCTTCGATCAGAATGGGAAATACTTGAAAAAGATATCAAGAAAAGGTCGAGGCCCTGGAGAATACCTTTCTTTGTCTTCATGTATGTTTGATGAACGTAAACAGCAGCTAATTATCTACGACATACTTGCAAAAAAAATATTATTCTACGATTTATTCGGGAATTTTGTGAAGGAGATACCGGAATTTAGCGAGAATGTGATCATTAGGGATATCATCAATTTGCCCAATGGTCATTTTCTATGTTACACACCTGATCTCGTCGGGAAAGTTGATGCAAAATACACAGGGCTATGGGAGGTAGATGCAGATGGGAGATTTTTGCGTAATTATTTTACATATAATATAATACTTCCGGTTGCTTTTAAGTTTGAATCAAATTTCCAACAGCTTCAAAATAAAACTATAAGCCTAGTAGATCAAATTCATAATGATATATATCATTATCATAATGGAGTGGTAGAAAAATATATATCATACAACATAAAAGGAAATAAGCTTTGGGGATTAAAAGGGATTGACTTGGCCAAAAATGAGCGAAATATAATGGCATTTAAAACTCAGGAAAAGGGGGATTACATTATCACCTTATGGGCAGACGAGGCAAATCAGATGCTATTTAGCTTGTTTTCTAAAAAAGATAAAGAAGTACGCTACTGGGATGCCTACTATACTTATGACGCCGCAATACCCGGCGTTTTGTTTGTACCCGTGGATTCAAACAGGCCAGATATGCTTGTTTGTAAGTTGAACGGAAATATTATTGACAGATACCTTGCCGATCCAAATTTGCCGGAGTCGGTTAGAAAAGCATTAGAACCTTATTCTTCCCCAATAACCGGTTCAGCCAATCCTGTTTTGGAATTATTATACATCAAGCAATCACCCTCCACAAGCAGAGAGCTGATGATGTTCTAGTAGTTAGCAGCCGTGGTAGAGAAGGCTGGAAATACTTAACTAAACTCAAGATGAGATTTATATATACATTGGGGATAATTTTCTTCCTCTCCTGCGCCAATAACCGCCTTGTCAAGGATATAGAGCAGTTCATGAACCGGCAAATTGTTCTGTCGGCGGATTGGGACGCCGTTTATAAAGGGAGGGATACGGTGTTGACCG
>WRBG01000028.1 GCA_009784635.1 Bacteroidales bacterium
ACGCTAAATCCGTGTACATTGTGGGGACAAACTTGGCTCAAGACCATCCGGTGGTCAGCCATTTGGTACAAAATATGCGGGTTAAGAACCGGATTCCGGTTACTTATATTACCCAAGACGCCGGTTGTTTGTATGCCGGTCGCGTAGACCAAACCATAACGGTAAAAAACCACCACGCTTTTGTGATGGCCATCAATTATTATCTGTTGAAAAACGGCAAAGCGTTTGGAATTTTCTTGGATGGTTTTGCCCTGCATTTCGACACATATAAAGAGGCTATTTTACAGGAGAATTACAACGATTTACTCGAAAAATCGGGCGTTGGCGCGGACATTGTTGAAAAAATCGCCCAAGGGTTGATAGATACTCCCCAAGCTGTGTGTATTGTTTCGGAAAAAACAATGGAACAGCCTGCTTTTTGTGAATGGAAAAATACCATGTATTTAACCGAAAAACAAGGCAAGACTTCTTCGGGCATGATGATTTTAAAAACCGCCTGCAACAGTCAAGGTCTGTACGATATGGGCATCCATCCCCAATACGGACCCGGATTTAGGAAGATAGAGGGCGACTATGCCGCGCTCCTCAAGCAAGTTTGGAAAACCGGCGAGTTGTCCGCAGAATTTCAATGCCCCGGCGATATTTTGACCCAAAAAGCCGCCAAGAATGTCTTTGTTTTTGGCGAAAACCTAATGGGCGAACATCCCGAAATGGCAGAACTGTTTAAGTCCTCGTCTTTTGTTTGCGTACAGTCGCTGTTTGAAAACGAAACCACAGCCTTAGCCGACTTGGTACTGCCCATGAACTTTGCCATTGAAATCGGCGGCAGCTTTACCACTTCGTTCAAAGTGGCGCAGAACTTTGGCACGGCCAAAACCTGCGCGTTTGGATGGAACGACTACCGGTTTTACGCCCAACTTCAAGAAGCATTTGGGGTAGAGGGATTAAATAGTCCCGAACAGATTTTCTTGGAGATGATTTCTCTGCTGCAACCCGACTGTTGCGCAGATGGACGGCACAGGTTTGAGCAGACCTAATTCTTTGTCTTTCAAAAACAAAAGGATACCCAAAACAATATGGCGTTTGGGTATCCTTAATTGTTTTTGGAGTTTTCTTTAGATTACCGGATTAACAGACCCGAACAGTCCCAAGAAAAACTGAATAATACTCCAAATCCAAGCGGCGATTGCTTCAAAAATTGCGTTCATAACATTTATTTTTAATGGTGAAAAATGTGGTTAACTATATATAGACGCAAAGATAGGCAAAAAAGTTGCATGGTCAATGCTTCACAATCTTAAAAGTGTCAAATAAGGTTGTTTCTCCGGTGTCGGCAACCGTGTAGGTGGCGACCTCAATAGAAGCGGAGGACACCGTTACGCGGCTAAAGGTAGGCTCTCCGGTTTGTCCGAATTTGTTGAACAAACTAAAATAATCCTTTACGCCATGCTGGGGAAAACCGTCCTCCATTTGCTCTTTGGAGCGGGGATAGTATTTCTTTCTGCCCGCCGAATTGTTCAAGAAATAGAGTACGCCGTGGGATACGTCATATATGCCGCCTTCTCTACCGGTAACGCTGGCAGAAAGCGACCTCCCATCGGCGGGAGTGGCCGGAATCATGGTTTGGTTGCTCACGGCATCTGCCAAACGCCTGTAATTGTTTCCCTCTGTGGCCACTACGCCAATTACTTCATAAACATGGTCGTGCCCTTGAAGAGCTAAATCAATGTTCAAATCGTGAAATACAGGCGCCATTCGTTCACGGACTATTCTTCCGTCACTGCCGTTTTGATGCCCTGCGCCGGTGAACATGGTTTTGTGAAAAGCGGCGATTTTCCACTTTAGGTGGGAATGGGCAGATACCTGTTCCCGCATCCACTGTTCTAAAGCGGCAAAGTATGGCTCTCCTTTTCTAAAATCTTCATAGCTGATTATCATAAACAAAGCGTCTCCATACACAAAAGAGTACACTACGCCGCCCATGGCTGTTTGGGCGTTACTGTCGCTTTGTTTGGTATTAAAAGAATTATCGGTATTAAAATGATGGAAGAAGTTAGAAAAAGGACTGGCGTCGTGGTTGCCTTGGGCAGGCGCAATCGGCAGTTGCAACCAAATATGTTGCATACTTTCAAACCATTGCTCCCATTCCCATTCGGAGCTTTGGCTGCCCGCCGACTCTACAAGGTCGCCGGTAATCAGCAGAAATTTAGCGTCCGGAATTTGCCGGTATGCCGTTTCAACCGTTTTTCTGGAGACCTCAAAATTAGCATCGGTATTAGACTGTGTATCGGTTATATAGATAAACTCAAATGTTTCCTTTCCGGCAGCGGCGGTAGTGAAACTGCCAATAGGACTCCAAGCTCCTTTTTTTCCTACGCGATAGGAATAAGTCGTATTGGGATTTAGCTTGTCTATAAGCGCTTTATTGCTGGTGTAGGAGCGTTTTTCCCCTGCGGAAAAACCGGTGGCCGCCATTAATCCATCGTTATTATTCCTGTCGTCCCGTCCCACGCTCACATAACTGACGGTGTCTACCGCAACATAAGCGGCAGGAATTACCCTTGCTTTAGAAAACGCCGAGGATTTATTGGTTTTTCCTTCTATGATCTGTACTACCCCTCCGGTAACAGAGGCATTTGTGAACCAAGCAATACCCATTTGCGCAGACGGGTCTCCGTTGATGGTGGTATTAATGTTGTAGGGATAATCCTTGCCGACCAGCACTTTTTTGGCTTGCTCCATACTTTGCCCCAAAATAATAGCGCGTTGATACAATGTCCATGAGGGAACGGTGTAATTTTGTTCCACCGGATTACCGGAATGACTACATGCGTATAAAGCGCACATAATCAGCATTAAAATAGTTAAATTCTTTTTCATATGTGTGATTAATTATTGCATAAATATACACAGTATTTTTATTTTTTTGCTAAAAAGAATGTATGAGAATAAAAAATATTAATTTTGCGACTTATTAATTATCGTTATTCCTTACTATTGTAAAAAAATGAAAAAGAAAAAACTCACGTTTGACGAAATTCCTTCGACATTGGTCAACATTATGGACCGACTTGCTGCCATTGAAAAGTTGCTTAAAGCCCCCAAAGTTCCCCAAGCCGCTTCGGTTAAAGTTAAAAAAGAAGTTGCCGCACAGCCCGGAACCATAAGCGCCGATATGGCGTGTAAATTAATCGGTAAAGCCAAGATTACCTTGTACAACTTAGCCAAGAAGGGCAAGATTCCCGCACGTAAAGACGGGCGGAATTGGGTTTTTGTAGAGGCCGAATTGTTAGAGTGGCTTAGGAAAAGGAAACCAAGCCGCAAGCCCGGTCGTAAACCAAAAGCGGCTAAGATAGTTGAGAAGCCTGCCGATGTTGTGGTGGAAAAGAAAAAACGGGGTCGTCCCAAAAAGGACGCGCTTGTTGTTGCGCCGCCGCTCAAACTCAGAACGGGCCGCAGACCCAGAATTGTAAAGAAATAGAGACGCCGTATACGGCGTCTCTACCCAAGGATTTGTTTCTATAATACGCTAGCGTGCGATGGTCATCTCACTGATGAGGTGTCCCGCGCCCCCGAACTTGTCTACCACCCAAAGGACATAGCGAATGTCCACGGAAATAGACCGTTGCAGTTCCGGTTCAAAAATAACGTCTGCGCTCATGGCTTCCCAGTTTCCGTCAAAGGCGCAACCAATCAGTTCGCCTTTGGCGTTCAAAACGGGACTTCCCGAGTTGCCGTTGGTGATGTCCAAGTTATTGATGAAGCAGATAGAAAGTTCGCCTTTTGCGTTGGCATACCTGCCAAAGTCTTTATTTTGCAGGAGTTCTTTAAGACGGGGCGGGACTTCAAATTCCCAGTTAAAGTCTTCTTTCTCCAAGATGCCGCGGTGTGAGGTGTAAAAGTTATACTCAACGGCATCTCTGGGGACATAGCTTTTCACGTGCCCATAGGTGAGGCGCAGGGTAGAATTGGCGTCCGGATAGAGGGCTTTGCCTTGATTTCTCTCAAGCGTACCGGCAATATAGGCGCGTTGTGCTTTAGACACCTGCTCGTTGAAAGGCGCGATTTGGGCTGCCAACGCCGCCGCCTTTTGGGCAATGGAGGTGTTGACCATAAAGGCCGGGTCGTTTTTGAGGGCTTCGGCGGTGGGGTTTTGTAAAAAGGCTTCCAACTTGGCCGACGTGGCAAAGAAAGATTTGGCAAACATGTCGTTTACAAAGGCGTCTATAGACCTGTTGTAATCGTTCCGGATGGTTTGATAGAATGACGGCTGGTCGGCGCGCTCTATTTCTTCTGCATACAGCCTAAGCATGGCCACGCATATCTTGCGGTCCGTGGGCTGGTTGTAGTTGTCGAAGAAACGGGTGGCCGCGCTTCTGAATCCGGTGATAAAATCTTGAATCTCTTTTTGGTCGCCTTTCTCCAAAATGGGGAGGAAGCGTTGCAGTTGTCCGGCAAAGCTGACTATCTCCATCCTGTTAAGGCTCTCGGTCAAATAGGTTTGTTGGTAACGAAGGTCCCTGCGGCCGGCAACGGCGTTGTTGATGTCGCCAATGGCGGTTCCATAGTTGGCCTGTCGGGTGGGATGGGCGGCCACCCATGCTTCAAAGGCCTTCTCTTCCTCGGCACGGCGGTTTACCACATCCAATTTGGCAAAGGTTTCGGACATGCCGGTCCATTTTTTCCACCAATTGGAGGAACCCGAAAACTTGGAAGCGTATTGAAGTTGCACCTTGGGGTCTGCCAACATGTCTGCCTGCACAATATCTTGATATATGGTACGCGCATAGATGCCAATCTCGTTAACAATGTCGCGTTGTTCTTTTACTTCCGAAGACGTCATAAAGCGGGTAGTACGACCCGGTTGTCCGATAATCATGTTAAAATCACCCTCTTTGACTCCGGCCAACGATATGGTTAGGTGTCTGATGGGTTTGTACGGCTGGTTAGAGGGGTCATAAGCCACCGGATTGTTGTCTTTGTCGGCATAAATGCGAAAAATGGCAAAGTCGCCGGTATGACGGGGCCAAATCCAATTGTCGGTATCTCCTCCATATCTACCTATAGACGAGGGAGGCGTACCCACAAGGCGGACGTCGTTGTAGGCTTTTGTTACCACCAAATAAAACATGTTTCCGCCATACATAGAAGCCACGCGGGCCCTCAGATATGGATTGTCGCCTACCGCCTTTTTGGAAATTTCATCCCCTGTGGCGGCAATTACTCTGGCGCGGTCGGCCTCGGTGGTGCAATCTTTAAGGGCTTGGTTCATTTGGGCGGTAACGTCTTCCATCCTGTCTATAAAGGTAACGGACAGCCCGGGTACGGGAATCTCCTCTTGACGGCTCATAGCCCAAAATCCATCGCGCAAATAGTTGTTCTCCATGGTGCTGAGCCGCTGAATGTTTCCATAACCGCAATGGTGATTGGTAAGCACAAGCCCCTCTTTGGAAATCACGGAGCCGGTACATCCGCCGCCAAAAATAAGGATGGCGTCTTTGAGGCTCGATTTGTTGATGCTGTAAATGTCTTCCGCTGAGATTTTTAAACCGGCCTTTTTAAGGACGTCTGCATTGAGTTTTTGGATAAGCGGCAACAGCCACATACCCTCGTCGGCAACAGCCAACTTGAATGTAAGCAAAAATGCTACAACTAATAAACTGAGTTTTTTCATATTTTAGATATTAAGAATTTTAAATCTATCAACCCACAAATATAGGGATTTTTCTAAGTCTATACTAAGACACCCCAAGCAAGAATTGGGTAAAAAGCGAGACCAGCGTTACGGCCACAGAACAGCAGGCGCCAAGCAGGACCGCTTTTTTACCGCGACTCAGCAAGTCACGCAGGTTAGTGTTTAATCCAATGGCCGCCATTGCCGTCAGTATAAAGAATTTACCCATGTTTCCCCAAAATGTGCCCATCTGTGACGGAACCACGTTCATGGTGTTGACTATGCAGGCGAGAAGGAAGGCAACTACAAACCACGGAAAAATCTTGCTTAACTTAAAGCCGCCTTGACCGCCCTCTTTTTTGGCCTGTCGCAAAGTCAAAATAAAAACTATAGGGATAATCATCAATGTGCGTGTCAGTTTCACCACCGTAGCGGTGTGGCCGGCCGCATCGCTGTAAGAAAAAGCGGCTGCTACCACGGAGGAGGTGTCGTTAATGGCGGAACCGCACCACAGCCCAAAGCGTAGAGCGCTCATGGAGAGTGCATGGCCTGCTAATGGAAAGATAAAAACAGCCAAAACATTAAAAAGAAAAATAGTAGAAATGGCAGTAACCATTTCGTTTTCATTAGCTTTGATTACCGGCGCTACGGCGGCAATGGCCGACCCTCCGCAGATGGCCGTACCTATGCCCACCAAAATCTGCTCGTTGTGTCCCATATGCATGGCCTTGCCGATAAAATATGCCACCAGCAAAGAAATACCGATGGCTGCGCCTATTAATACCAAACCTTGCCCCCCAAGGGTCAAGACGTGGCCCAAGTTCATCTGAAAGCCAAACAAAACAATGGCAGTTTGGAGTATCTGCTTTGAAGTGGCGGATATACCTGCCTTAAAGATTTGCGGATAGGACCAGCAGTTAGCCAGCAGTATGCCCAGCAGTATGGCGATTATGGCTCCGCCGGCTAAGGGCAGCCAGCGTCCTAAAAACCAAGCCACCATAGCCAATGCCAAGCAAAGTATGGCGCCGGAAAGGTTTTTCCTGCTATAGTAGCCGATGGTGGTAATGGGCAGGGTGATTATCAGAGCCAGTAAGGCATAGAGAATTATGACCATACGCCTCTGTTACTTGCTCCAAAAGGCTTCCGTGTAGGCAAAAAGAGCCGGAGACCCGCCGGTGTGCAGGAATAGGATATTTTTTAGGTTGTTAAAATATCCCTTCTTGAGCAAATCTATCATGCCTGCCATGGTTTTGCCCGTGTAAATCGGGTCTAACAGAATAGCCTCTGTTTGAGCTAAAAGCCTAACGGCTTCCAACATGCCCTCTGTTACGCGGGAGTAGCCTTCGCCTACATAATTGTCAAAAACTATTACATCTTCCATGTCCGGCGCTTTTGGCAACTTTAGTTTTTCGGCCAATTTTACTGATAGCTCATACACCGCTTGGCGCTGGGCCTCCTTTTGGCGGTTGATGCCTATACCGATTACCGGAATATGGGCGTTATTGCCATAAATACCAGTCAGTATGCCCGCGTGGGTGCCTGCGCTGCCGCTGGTACAGACAATAGCGTCTATATTAAGGTCCATCTCATATAATTGTTGTAATATTTCCTGTGCGCAGGCTACATAACCCAATCCTCCTATGGCGTTAGAGCCTCCGCCCGGAATAATGTAAGGTTTACGGCCTTTTGTGTGCAGGCATTCTGCCACAGATGCCATCTTTGCCGCAAGGTCAGTGCCGCCCTCTACAACATATACCTCTTCTACAGCCAGCAAATCAAAGAGTAAATTGTTGCCGCCGGCAAAACGGTCATAGCTGTTGGGAACGCGCTGTTCCAGCACTAAGTGGCAGGCCAAGCCTTCCTTGTTGGCAGCAGCTAAGGTCAAACGGCAGTGGTTGGATTGTATCGCACCGCAGGTGATTATCGTGTCAGCGCCTTGGGCGAGGGCATCTGCCATCAAGAATTCGAGCTTGCGCGTTTTATTGCCTCCGCCTGCCAGACCAAGAAGGTCATCGCGTTTACAATGAATATGATAACCGGTAAAAAGAGCGCCAAAGCGTTCCAATGGTTCTATTGGCGTATTGCCCACAGTGTAACGTCGGCGTGGAAATTGACAGAGATTCATGGAATAAGGATTAAACTTAAATTTTTGTAAAATTAAGTCGATTCGATGACATGTACAAGTTTTTGTCCCAAAAAGATGCTAAAACAGTTGGGGGTCGGGAAGGAGTTTAAAACTTTTGCGATGAAGCGGCGATGGCCCCCATTGCGCAATGGCGTCTCGGTGCGTCTGAGTGGGATAGCCAAAATTTGTATCCCAGCCATAATGCGGAAAGGCAAGCGCCTGTTGCTCCATATAGGCGTCTCGGTGCGTTTTGGCCAATACCGACGCGGCGGCAATGGAAGCAAACCTGCTGTCGCCTTTCACAAAACAGGTATGGGGGATGCCGGGGTATGGGGTAAAGCGATTGCCGTCTATAATAAGGTGTGCCGGCTTGATGGAGAGGAGGGCAATGGCTCTGTGCATAGACAGGATAGAGGCGTTGAGGATATTCAGCCGGTCAATTTCTGCCACTTCTGCAAAAGCTACCGCCCAAGCTACCGCCTGCTCTTCAATCACGGTGCGCAGCAGATTGCGTTGCGCCTTGCTCATTTGCTTGGAGTCGTTTAACAGGGGGTGTGAAAAGTTGGGGGGCAGGATGACGGCGGCGGCGTATACAGGGCCGGCCAAACAGCCCCTGCCTGCCTCGTCGCAACCGGCTTCCAAGCAGTCGTTTTTTGGCCCCATCTTACTCTTGCTGTTTGCGTTTGAGCGTCATGTCGGCCTCTTTTTGGGCGCTGCCCGTATTCCATCTGCCGTCTCCTCCTTTTAAATCAGAGTGATGAAAGTCAACTCTTGTAGAATCGGACTCGAATACCGGCTGCAAGGCAGGGTCTTCAAATTTGAGATGGATATGCACAGTCTCGGTCGGGAATCCCGCATACGTATATTCAAAACTGCCGTCCGGCTTGGTATAGAGCGTGTCGCGTATAGGCATAGTGTAGACGGGATTATCCGGAATAAACCCCGGTCTGGCCGGTGTATGGAGGACGACTCGCGGTACAATAACCCTCATGGGGGAGAGCGCCTGACCTTGGGCATCGGTTACTTTACCCTTCACGGCATATTTTGCATGAGGAGTTCCATACTCCAGTCCCATGGGTATTATTTCATCTTTATCACCACACGCCGAAAACCCAAGCAATGTGAGTAATCCGGCAATGACCCATTGGGCGCCGTTATTCCATGTGCGATTCCACTTTTTCATAAACGCTGTATTTTATAAGCAAAATGTTGCATCAAAGATAAGATTTTTTCATAACTTTGCCCGTTTAAATTTTGTAACATAATGAAAACCTACACTACCGACCACATCCGCAATGTGGTACTCTTGGGAAACACCCGTTCGGGCAAGACCACCTTGGCAGAGGCCATGATGTATGAGGGCAAAGTCATTGACCGCCGGGGAAGCATCGAAGCCAAGAATACAATAAGCGATAATACGGAGATTGAGCAGCTTTATCAGCGTTCTATCTATCCGACACTCTTGTATGCAGAGTTTTTAGAGCACAAGATAAATATTATCGACACGCCCGGTTCCGATGATTTCATTGGAGGCGTGGTTTCCGCTTTTAAAGTGGCCGACACAGGCGTGATGATTATTAACGCCCAGCAGGGCGTCGAGGTAGGTACCGAAATATTTGCCCGTTATGCAGAGCAGTACAAAAAGCCTCTGATTTTGGGCGTGAACCAGTTGGAGCACGAAAAGGCCAATTGGGAAACCTGTTTGGATGAACTTCGCCAATGCTTTGGGAACAAGGTGGTGGTGGTGCAATTCCCCGTGGCGACCGGCGCAGAGTTCAACGCCTTTATAGATGTCCTCAAAATGAAGATGTACCGCTTTAAAGACGACAGCGGCGTCCGGGAAGAATTGGAAATCCCTGCTGACTTCAAAGACCAAGCCGACGAACTTCACGCCGCCTTGTGCGAACATGCTGCGGAAAATGATGAGGCCTTAATGGAAATCTTTTTCGATAAAGGCAACCTAAGTCTGGATGAATTACACAAAGGGCTGAGTATCGGATTAAAAAATGGAGGATTAATGCCCCTGTTTTGCCTTTCCGGTAAAAAAGACATAGGCGTAAAACGACTGATGGAGTTTATTATCCACGCAGGTCCTTCGCCCGAGACTACCGAACAGTTGACCGTAGACGGAACGGCGGTTCCCTGCACGGCTACCGGACAGACTTCGATTTTTATTTACAAAACCACCATGGAACAGCATTTGGGCGATGTCTCCTACTTTCGGGTGATGTCGGGCAAATTGACCGAGAGCATGGATTTAATCAACGTGGACAGCGGGAACAAGGAGCGGATATCGGCTATTTATGCCGCCGCCGGAAGAAAACGGGAAAAAGTAACCGAGATGATAGCCGGCGACTTGGGATGTACGGTAAAATTAAAATCGGCGCGGACCAACCAAACCTTGAACGCCGGAAAAGAAATCAAATTTGCCCCCATACAGTTTCCTCCTTCCAAATTCCGCACGGCCATTAAAGCCAAGAGCGAGAAAGACGACGAAAAGTTGGGCGAAATCCTCAACCGCGCCAACGCCGAGGACCCCACCATTACGGTAGAATACTCCAAAGAGCTTAAACAAATTATTTTGAGCGGTCAAGGCGAACACCACATCAACATCCTAAAATGGCATTTGACCAATACCAATAAATTAGAGGTTGACTTGTTGAATCCTAAGATTCCTTATCGCGAAACCATTACCAAAGTAGCCGCCTCCGACTACCGCCACAAGAAACAATCCGGAGGAGCCGGACAGTTTGGAGAAGTACACATGTTGATAGAGCCTTACGTGGACGGAGTTCCCGCCAACAATCGGCATAAAATAGACGGCAAAGAATTGGTGCTGAATATAAAGATAAAAGAAGAATACGATATGGAGTGGGGCGGAAAATTGGAATACTACAACTGTATTGTGGGTGGCTCGATTGACGCCCGCTTTATGCCCGCCATCTTGAAAGGGATTATGGAAAAGATGGAAGAAGGGCCGCTGACCGGTTCTTATGCCCGCGACATTAGGGTGTATGTATATGATGGCAAGATGCATCCGGTAGACTCCAACGAGATTTCCTTTAGACTTGCCGGTCGAAACGCCTTTAAGGACGCCTTTAAAAAGGCCGGCCCCAAGATTATGGAGCCTGTATACAATGTAGAGGTGATGGTTCCGAGCGATGCGATGGGAGATGTGATGAGCGATTTGCAAAACCGTCGGGCTATGATTATGGGAATGAGTAGCGAAAAACGCTTTGAAGTGATTAAAGCCAGAGTGCCTTTGGCGGAGTTAAATAAATACTCCACCACTTTAAGTTCCCTCACTTCGGGTCGGGCCACGTTTACCCAACTTTTTGCCGACTATCAATCGGTGCCGGCAGAGGTGCAGGACAAACTGCTGAAAGAATACGAAGCACAGGAAAAAGACGAATAATTGATTCAAGCAAAACAGATTACAAAGTCCTATGGGCCGTTGCAGGTACTCAAGGGAGTAGATTTTGCAGCGGATAGGGCCGAGGTGGTGAGCATAGTAGGCGCCAGCGGGGCGGGAAAAACCACCCTGCTTCAGATTTTGGGCACCCTCTCTGTTCCCGACTCCGGAACTCTTGTGTTAGACGGGGTGGAAGTGTTGGCCTTACCGCCTGCTCGATTGGCGGAGGTTAGGAATAAAAAAATCGGCTTTGTATTTCAGTTTCACCATCTTTTACCGGAATTTACGGCCCTCGAAAATGTGTGTATCCCCGGTTATATTGCCAAAGAGAAGCAGACAGACGTAGTAAAACGGGCAAAGGAATTGCTGGACTTTTTATCCCTAAGCGGGCGTATGCACCACAAGCCTTCGGAGCTGAGTGGGGGAGAGCAGCAGCGTGTGGCCGTGGCGCGTGCGTTGATGAATCGTCCCTTGGTACTCTTGGCCGATGAACCTTCGGGAAACTTGGATACCTACAATAAAATGGAGTTGCATAAGCTCTTTTTCTCGTTGCGGGACAATTTTGGGCAGACCATTATCATTGTCACCCACGACCCCTCTTTGGCCTCCATGACCGACCGGTGCTTAGAGATGAAAGACGGGATGTTTGTGTAAAAGCAGGATGTCTGGTCTGATTTTTTTCACTTCACCTTTCCGATAATGAGTACCGGATTGCTATCTTCGTCTATCTTGGTGGAAACTTCCTCAAGTCTCTTACGTTGAAGGGTGGAGAGTTGGCTACTCTTTAGCGCTTGTTCAATCCGTTCAATCATATCAGCTGACTCTACAGCAATATGACCCCATAATCCGGAAATAGCAGGAAATGGTCTGATTAGAGTCCTGCGCTGCATTTCGCTAAGTGATTTTATATAATCATCTGCATCTTTGATAGTTATTAATTCATATATGGTCAATGCAAGCGGATCTATGGTTATCGACCGGATGCTTTGGGACTCTTGTCTCTCGTTTAAAAAAAGGTATGCAATGGCGTAGCTGCCAAATGTCCTGCCATATTCGTTCGTCAATACCTGTTGCCTCCACTTTTCAATAATCGTACCTTTCGCACCGGAATACCGAATCTTCAAGCCAACATCTCCTTTTGCTAAATCTCTTGTCCTCAAATTATTTGCCTTTATTATGTATTGAGGTATGGTTTTACTGCCGTCGATTTTAAACAGAGTGTCTGAGTAAGGGAAAGAGAAGAAAAAAATATGGTCCCCCTGCCTGTACATCTCTTGGTCAATGCCTCCGGCAACAAAAGGGTGGTGTCTTTGATAAATGGTGACGCTTTTGTCGGCAGGACTATATCTGTACGCCAACAAAACAGAGTCAACCACAGCAGGAAAGCCGTAAATATTGCCTTTGTTATCTATTTCCTTTATTGAAAATGGCGGCATATCGAGATATAGAGGCTCCGGAAATGTCGCGGTTTTCATGCTAATGCGAGAGATAGACCTGTTACGTCCATAACTGGAATAGTAGAATATCTCTTGGTCTTCATCTATCAATGGATTCACAATTACTTCAAATTCGTTTGGGCCGTTGCCTTGGGTCGCTAAGGTTCTAATAAATTTTCCTTGGCGGTCAAATTGAAGCAGTTTATCCTGCACATCGGCCAAGATATAGCGGCTTGAAACTGTAAAAGATGCTCTTGTAGAAAGCAACAAATCATCCCGTGTTTCTAACGGCACAATGGTAATATCGTCAAGCAAATCTGAGAGCTTTAGGTCGATGTAGCCTATGGGGTTGTCCAAATCAATGACCGGAATATCGCCGGATGTATTGGTACAGGAGGTTGCAAGACACAAATTTACAAGCAAAATGGGAATGAATAAGTGTTTTGTTTTCATGTTGCGTCGCTTATTGATATTGAATACAAATTTAATAACACACAAACATAGGAAAATTCTTTGCAGAAATCATCCATATAACAGAAAATTTCCGTAACTTTGTATTACAAGTTTTCTTATCCGAAATTCAAGTCAAGGCAGAAATATACCCCATGTATGCAATCTCGAATGTTTTTCAAATGTAAACAATTTAAGGTGGCGCAGGATGGAGTGGCCATGCGGATAAATACAGACGGAGTATTGTTGGGCGCGTGGGTCAGCTTGCCCCAAAGCCTGTCCGGGCGCAGCGACGCTCCCAAGGCATTGGATATTGGTGCGGGCAGCGGGGTGATTGCCTTGATGTTGGCCCAGCGACTTAGCGCCGCACATCCGTCCGGAGGCTTTTTGGTGGACGCGCTTGAACCTCATTCGCCGTCTGCCCAAACGGCCTTGGAAAATTTTAACCATGGGCCATGGGCATCCTGTATGCAGCTTTTTAACAGCACACTACAGGACTATGTAAAAAATCCCCCCATGTATAAATATGACTTGATGGTATCGAATCCTCCCTTTTTTGAAGATTCACTGCGCCCGCCGGAGCAGGAGCGTTGCTTGGTGCGTCATACGGACTCATTGCCATACGCCGATTTGATTCAAGGAGTGGTATCTTTGTTGCACCCCTTGGGTTGCTTTGGGCTTATACTGCCGACAGGTCAGCAGGACAGGTTTATAGAACTGTCGAACCAAAGGGGACTTTTTTGCCGCAAACAAACGCTGCTTTACACCCTTCCGCAAAAGGCGCCCAAGCGGGTACTGATGGAGTTTACAAAAAAGAAAGAGCCGCTGCAAAGCGACCTCCTTGGCATCCATAAAGCCGATGGAAAAAGCTATACGGACGAATACATGAAACTTACCGGAGATTTCTATTTGGCGTTTTAGAAATGCCGGACATCCGGAAGGCGGGGGGACAATGTGTAATTCACACTTCTTCCTCCCTCTTTTTCCTGTTGCAGAATACCCTTCTCTATCAAATCTTTAATGTCTCTCAATGCTGTATCGGTGGAAGTTTTTGTAATTTTTGCCCATTTGGAAGAAGTGAGTTTTCCAAAGAAATCGTCAAACAATTTGTTTATTATTAAGCGTTGTCGCTCGTTAATTGAAGTTTCTTTATGTTTTTCCCAAAACTCTGCCTTACGCAAGACGTTTTGCATACTTTCTTCGGTTTCAAGCAATGCGTGTTTCAAACAATTCAAAAACCAAACCAACCATTTTGTTATGTCGCCATTGCTGTGTTGAACAGTTTTGAGCGTTTCATAATAAACATTTTTCTCTTGCTGGATTTGGTTTGATAAACTGTAAAATCGTTCCGAACTGCTCTCGCTTCGGGCAAGCAACATATCAGTAATTGCTCTTGCAATTCGACCGTTACCATCGTCGAAGGGGTGAATAATGATAAACCAAAAATGAGCAATAGCGGATTTCAATACGCTGTCTATTACAACGTTATCATCATTTAACCACAAAAGGAATTTGTCCATATCTGCTTTTACATTTTTTGCAGGAACGGCTTCGTAATGTACGCGCTCTTTCCCCATTGCACCCGAAACAATCTGCATTTCTTCGGTGCGATATTGTGCAACTTCGATTTTATGCATTCCGCTGTAACCCGTTGGAAAAAGTGCAGCGTGCCAGCCAAATAAGCGTTCTTCTGTTAATAGTTTTTTGAAGTTTTGCGTGGCGTCAAGCATCATTTCTACCACACCTTCTACATTTCGAGGAGAAGACACAAGTCCTGCTGTATTTATCCCCAAACGGCGAGCAATAGAAGAACGAACTTGTTCGTAATTCAACTTTTCGCCCTCAATTTCTGACGATTTTAACACATCAAGAGTCAATATTTCAAGATTTCTTTCCTCTTTCGATGTAAAACCGAGCGAGTGAATTTGTCCCCAAATTTTTCCCTGTAAAAGACGAACTTCACCTAATGCTGCACTCACTATTGCGTTTTGCCAATTAAAATCAGTCCAATTTTCGTATTGATAAATGTATTTTGCCATATTAAAAATGATTTTGCGGCAAAAGTACAAAATATTTACCGCATTTTTGCGGTAAATAAAATATGTTTTTACCGCATAATTTTTTTTCAAGGTATAATCATTGCTACTGTGGTTTTTTTGTTTAGAAAAAAGGCGGTAATTACATAAAGAAAAAAATATCGTTTTCACATGTCATTTGGTCATTTAATTATTATTGGCATAAATTTTGAGGGAAATTTGGCGGAAGATTTATATCTTTGTAGCGAAAATAGAAGAAAGGCAAAAAATGATTAAGAAAAATTTTTCCAATAGCGTGAAAGATATTCTCTCGTTCAGCAGGGAAGAAGCAGGTCGCTTGCATAATTCCAACGTGAGAATTGAACATATTTTGTTGGGAATATTACGCGACAAAAAAAATAAAGCGTCAAATATTATTAATTTGTTAGGAACCGATTTAAATGAATTGAAGTCTGCTATTGATAAAGAGTTGCTTGAAA